>NZ_CFHTCS010000079.1:0-15010 GCF_984369615.1 Martelella sp.
TGCCAAGCGTTGGTGCAGTGGCTGCGCCAGGGAAACTTGACGTGCCCCGCGTGTCGCGCGGACGTTGGTCTCGAGCGAGGGGCGGCGCAGCGCGCGCTTTCGCTCGAAGAGCGCGCCTCGTACCTGCGCCAGTTCGAGAAGGGGCTCCTCACGAAGGAGGGCTTCGCCGCGCAGCCGGGCGACTTCCACCCCTTGTGCGGCAAGACGTTGCTCGAGCGCGGAAAAGTCAGGCGCTTCGGCTAGCTGCGTTTCCGCCTCCTCCGCCCGCACCGCAACATCCTCAAGCTGGGCGGCAAGCTGGCTGCGGGTCTCGGCCACCACGTCACGGCGGCGCACCAGTTCGCCCGACGCCCGCTCGGCCTCGCCAAGGGCAGCGCGGGCGTCAGCGACCAGACGCCCGGCCATGCGAACCTTCTCGCGCGCGGCGGCAAGCCCCGTCTCGGCGTCTCGAACCGCCTCGCCCGCCTGCTGCTGGCGCTGTTCGGCATCTTCCAGCGTGACCTCCGCTTCGCGCCGTTCGTCTTCAAGTGTCGCCAGCCGGTTCTTCTGGGAAAGGCGCAGTGCCGCGGCGCTCGGCGCATCAGCGCCCTTCACATGACCGTCCCAGCGGAACACGGCGCCGGCGCGGGTGACCAGTTCCTGCCCCGGCGAAAGCGACGCCATCATCGCCTCGCCCTCGCCCTCTTCGACCAGGCCGACCTGCCTGAGACGCCGCATCACCGCATCCGGCGCCTCGACCAGTTCGCTGATCGGCCGGCAGCCGGACGGCAGCGGCGGGTCGTCCGCGCCGTCGCCATTTCCGTGCCAATGAGCCGGGGCCTCGGCCTCCAGCGGCGTTTCAAGATCATCGCCGAGCACCGCGCCAAGCGCCGTCTCAAACCCCTGTTCGATGCTGAGAAGATCGGCAAGCGGGGTGAAGTCGCCGGCGGCCGCACTGGCTGACAGCATCTTCGAAATCGTGCGCGCCTCTGTTTCGATCTCGGAGAGCTGGGCCTTGGCCTGCTCCACCGGTTGGCGGGTCAACGCCTCGTTGCGGCGCGCCTCGGCAAGGTGTTCCTCGGCCGTTTCCTCGCCGCCCTGGGCCTCCTCCTCGCTCATCTCGGCGGCTTCCAAGGCCTCGCGCTTTTCCGCCGGATCCGGCAAAGCGGATATCCTGGCGGATATGCCGTCAAGCTCGCTGTCGGCCTCGCTGACCTGCCTTTCAAGCCGTTCCCGACGGGAAGCAAGATCGGCTATGGCGCGCTCAAGCTGGGCGCGCGTGGCTGCGGCTTCGGCGCGTTCCGCCGTCAGCGCGGCGAAAACGCTTTCGTTCTCCGAAAGCCTGGCAGCAGCGTCCTCCATGGTTTCGCGCGCCGCCGCAACGTCCTCTCCGGAGAAATCGAGCAGTTCGGAAAGCTCGGCCTCTTCGGCATCGAGCCGTTCCAGGATCGCGCTGTTGTCTTCGATCATCGCGTCTTCCCGGCGGATATCCTCGGCAAGCTGCAACAGGCGGCGAGACAACTCGTCGCGGCGGCGCATCATCCGCGCGGCATCATCATCGAGTTGCCGCCGGGCGATCTGCAGGCGCTGCAGCGTCGCCGCCGCCCTGACCTCGGCGTCGCGCAGTTCCGGCGTCTTCAGGCCGGCCACGGCCTGGGTCTTCGCCGCCTCCATCTGCTGGTTGGCGCGCTCGGCAACGGCGGAGGTCAGCTGGTTGAGCGCGCTCGTCGCCTCGCCTTCCATGTTCTTGGCTTCGACCCAGCGCAGATGCAGAAGGATGGCGTCATGGGCGCGGATATCGGCTGAGAGAGATTTGTAGCGCGTCGCCTGCCGCGTTTGCCGCTTCAGGCTTTCGATCTGGCTTGAAAGCTGGGCCGTGACGTCCTCGAGGCGTTCCAGATTGCTCTCGGCCGCGCGCAGGCGCAATTCCGCCTCGTGGCGACGCGAGTAAAGCCCGGAAATGCCTGCCGCCTCTTCCAGCAATTGCCGGCGTGCCTGGGGCTTCGCCTGGATCAGCTCGCCGATCCGCCCCTGCCCGACCATGGAGGGCGAGCGCGCGCCGGTGGAGGCATCGGCGAACAGAAGCTGGACGTCCTTGGCGCGGGCCTCCTTGCCGTTGATGCGGTAGAGCGAGCCCTGCTCGCGCGTGATGCGCCGCGAGACCTGGATTTCGTCGCTGTCGTTGAAGGCCGCCGGCGCGGTGCGGTCGGCATTGTCGATGTGCAGGCCGACCTCGGCGGAATTGCGGGCGGGACGGCTGCCGGAGCCGGAAAAGATCACGTCGTCCATGCCGGAAGCGCGCATGTTCTTGTAGGAATTCTCGCCCATCACCCAGCGCAGGGCTTCGACAAGGTTGGACTTGCCGCAGCCATTGGGTCCGACGACGCCCGTCAGTCCGGGCGCGATGACGAAATCGCTCGCCTCGACGAAGGACTTGAAACCGACAAGACGCAGGCGCTCGAATTTCATCAGCCGGCATCCCGCGGGCGACACCCGGACACAGAATAGCGCGCACCTTTGCCGGCGCGCGCCAAAAAATCAGCGAACGTTAACTCAGAGCATGCTGTCGATAAGGGCCGACATAGTGTCAACCGACATGTCCCCCGAATATTTCTTGCCGTTGATCAGGAAGGTCGGCGTCGCGCTGATGCCGAATTCTTCCGCCCCGCGTTCTCTAACCGAATTTATCTCATCGAGCAGCTTCTGGTCCGTCAAGCAGGCCTGGAAGCTTTCCTGTGTAAAACCGGCGAGTTTCGCCATCTGCAGCATCGCGGCGCTGCCATCCTCGGCGGTGGCCCAGGTTCTCAGCTGCGACAGCATCATATCCATGAAGGGCACATATTTGCCGTTCGGCGCGCAGCGGGCCAGCATGAAAGCGGCCATGGCGCGCGGATCGAAGGGGAATTCGCGGAAGATGTAATAGACCTTGCCGGTATCGATATAGTTTTCCTTGATCGCCGGGAAGGTGTTTTCCTGATAATTGGCGCAGTGCGGGCAGGTCATCGACAGATATTCGATGATCTTGACCGGCGCATCTTCCTCGCCCATGGCGATTTCCGGAAGCGGGCCGGGTTCCAGCGCCTTTTCCATGTCGACATTGCCCTGGCTTGCGGGCACGTTGCCGCTCTGGGCAAAGGCGGAGGGGGCAAGGGACAGTCCTGCCACCGCGCCGCCGGCGGCAGCGCCGCGCAAAAGGGTCCGCTTTGTGATCTCGAATTCAGCCATTTTCGGTTACTCTCATCTGGTTTCCCGTCTCATCTTCACTAGCGACCGGGGCAAGGTTGTACAAGCCGCCAGCCCGTCCTTCAAACAGATGTGACCGCCGCGTGTTGCCTCATCCCTTGCCGCGGCCGCCGGCCTGTTCCTTCCTGCGTTTCTCGCTCATCACGCCCGCGCCGAGCCGCATGATCGCCGCGCGCAGCTTTTCCGACTCGATGCCCTGAAGGCGCGCCTCCAGGTCGCACGCCTCGGCGGGGGAAAGCTCCGGCGGCCTTCTGCGCCGTCCGCCCTGCGGCTGCACGGGCTTCTGCACCACCTTGATGCGATCGATCGCCGAAAAGCCGAAAAAGCCGTTGACCCGGTGGACGAGTTCGCCCTGCGCATGGGTCAGGAACAGAACGCGTGCGCCCTCGCAGGCAATCGTCAGGCAACCGGGCCTGAAGCCCCCATCCTCGCTTTCGGAGGCGCGTCTTGGCCAGGTGATCTTTTCCGGCCGCGAGAAATCGGCATAGGCCTCGCCGGCAATTTCCTCCCATGCGCTCAGAAGCGCGGTTGAAATGCCGGCGCGGCGCGCAAGGATCGGATCGATGAGGCTGTTGGCCACATCGGCGATCTGGCTGGCGTTTCGCGGGCGGGACGGGCGCATGATTTCCAAGCCTTCGCAGGACCGGCCGCTTTATGCGGCAGAAGGTGGAAGGACAATAGAGAATTTGCTCCGCAATGAACAGGGAGAAGCAAAAAAGCGCAGGCGATTCCGCACCGGGAACTTGCCCGGCATCGGCCTTCCGCGATAAGCCGTGAAAGCCCCGCATGCATCTTGACGTCAGGACCTATGGATCATTTCGCCCGCAAGCTTCTCGCCTGGTATGACCGCCACCACCGGGACCTGCCCTGGCGCGTCAGCCCCGCCGACAAGGCGGAAGGCGTCGCGCCCGATCCATACCATGTCTGGCTTTCCGAGATCATGCTGCAGCAGACCACGGTGCAGGCCGTCCGTCCCTATTTCGACAAGTTCCTTTCGCGCTGGCCGAAGGTCGTCGACCTTGCCTCAGCCGATACGGACGCCGTGATGGCCGCCTGGGCGGGGCTCGGCTATTACGCCCGCGCACGCAATCTGAAGAAATGCGCCGAAGTGCTGGCGAGCGACCGTGGCGGGCGGTTCCCCGATACGTTCGACGGCCTGAAGGCGCTGCCCGGCATCGGCGACTACACGGCGGCGGCGATCGCCGCCATCGCCTTCGACCGGCCGGAAGCCGTGGTCGACGGCAATGTGGAACGGGTGGTCACGCGGCTTTTCGCAATCGAGACGCCCCTGCCCTCGGCCAAACCGGAAATCCGCGTCCGCACGAAAGAAATGACGCCGGAAGAACGCCCCGGCGATTTCGCCCAGGCGATGATGGATCTCGGCGCGACGCTGTGCACGCCGAAGCGACCGGCCTGCGTGCTCTGTCCCCTACGCGAGGAATGCGCCGCGCTCGCTGGTGACGACCCGCAGCGTTTTCCGCTGAAGATGCCCAAGGCCGCCAAGCCGGTGCGCCGGGGAGCCGCCTTCGTTGCCGAGACCCCGGACCGGCGGATATTGCTGAGAACGCGTGAGACCAAGGGGCTTCTCGGCGGCATGGCCGAGGTGCCGACGACCGGCTGGACGGCCCGGCTTGACGGCAAGACCGGAGCCGATGCCGCACCCTTTGCCGCCAAATGGTCCGCGAAGGGCGAGATCGTCCATGTTTTCACCCATTTCGAACTCAGACTTGCCGTCTTTCATGCGGAACTTGCCGAACGGGAAGTTTCGAACGGCCGCTGGACGGCGATCGCAGCCCTTGGTGAAGAAGCGCTTCCCAGTGTAATGAAGAAGGCAATCACGCAGGCTATACCCGATGCATTCAAGGCCAGCAGGGAGAGACCATGACCACTGAAATCCGCCACATCGTCTACGACATCGGCCATGTGCTGGTGCATTACGACCCGCTCGTGCCGTTCTCGCGCATCATTCCGGATCCGGAAAAGCGCGCCCGCTTCTTTGCCGAGGTCTGCACCGATGCCTGGAACCACGAGCAGGACAGGGGTCGCCCCTGGCCCGAGGCCGAGGCCGAAGCGATTGCCCGTCATCCGGAAGAGGCCGAGAATATCCGCGCCTTCCGCGCCCACTGGGACGAGATGATCCCCTATGCCTACGAGGATTCCGTCGCGCTCTACCAGTCCCTGATCGCCGCCGGCCATGACGTGACGCTTCTGACGAATTTCGCGCCCGATACGTTCCGCATCTGCCGCACGCGCTATCCGTTTCTGGATGAAGGACGCGGCATCACCGTCTCCGGCGAGGTTGGCATGGTCAAACCCGACCGCGACATTTTCGATCGTCATGTCGAGACCTTCGGCCTTGCGCCCGAGGCGACGCTGTTCATCGATGACAAGGCCGTCAATGTGGAAGGCGCGAAGACCGCCGGGTGGAACGCGGTGCGCTTTACCGGCGCTGATGCGCTGAAGGCCGATCTCGCCGGTTTCGGGATTACCGCCTGAAGCCGCCGGAAACGCAACCGGGCCCGGCGGATGCCAGGCCCGGAGATGTGCCGCGTGTCGTTCGGAGGTCGCCAACCGCTACGCCGCTGCAGGGAACAGATCAACCTGTAAACGAAATTCGTAAACAATCTCTATATATGGTTGATAAAACCCTAATACAGGCTTTGTGAAATCAGGTGCCGGCCATGGCGGCGCGGATGCGACCGCGCAACCGGTCGATCGGGTAACGCTCTCCGTCTTCCTCATAATGCCAGAAGGTCCAGCCATTGCAGGCCTCCGCCCCCTGAATTCGGGCGCCGAGCCGATGGATCGAACCGCTGTCTCCGCCGCTCGCAAGCGTGCCGTCGGCCCTTACATGCGCCGCGAGGTCGCCCTTTGGCGACGTCAGCCGGTCGCCGGCCGAAAGAAGTCCGCTTTCGATCAGCGACAGAAAAGCCACGCGCGGCAGAGATTTCTTGCTCGGCGTCGGCGCCAGCATCTCGTCGGAGAGCGGCTCGACTTCGGCGATGCGGGCGGTTGCCGCATCGATATAGGCCTGCTCGCGCTCCACGCCGACGAAATGGCGACCGAGGCGCTTGGCAACCGCCGCCGTGGTGCCGGAGCCGAGGAAGGGATCCAGCACGACATCGCCCGGCTTCGTCGAGGACAGGATGATGCGCGACAGAAGCGCTTCGGGCTTTTGCGTCGGATGCGCCTTCTTGCCGTCCTCGCCTTTCAGCCGCTCGCCGCCGGAGCAGATCGGAAACAGCCAGTCGGAGCGCATCTGAACATCATCATTGGCTGCCTTCATCGCGTCATAGTTGAAGGTATAGCCGCGCGCATCGGCATCCGGACTTGCCCAGATTATTGTCTCATGCGCGTTCTGGAACCGCCTGCCCTTGAAGTTCGGCATCGGGTTGGTCTTGCGCCAGACGATATCGTTGAGGATCCAGAAGCCGAGGTCCTGCATCTTCGCGCCGACGCGGAAAATATTGTGATAGGAGCCGATGACCCAGATCGTGCCGTTCGGTTTCAGCACGCGGCGGCAGGCGAGCAGCCAGGCCGTGGTGAAGGCATCATAGGCCTCGAAGGAGGCGAAGCGGTCCCATTCATCATCGACGGCATCGACCTTCGACTGGTCCGGCCGGTGAAGAACGCCGCCAAGCTGGAGATTATAGGGGGGATCGGCAAAAATCGCGTCGACCGAATGATCCGGCAGCGCTTCGAGCGCGGCAACGCAATCGCCCTTGATGACGGTGTCAATCCATGACGCGCGCGCTGGCGACGCCGCCTTCGACTTAAGGGCAGTGACCGGAACCATGTGTTACTCGCTTAAACAGGTACTCAACAACTGGTGACTGTCCGGATTCTCGCCTGTTTTGGTTACCAAAGCGTTGAGGAAGGCTGACAAAGCGAAACTGGCGGGGTCGATCAGCCCCGACCGAACGCGCCGGCGCGGGCATACCATACCTCGGCGGCACGGCCGCCCCGCCAGACACCCGAAAATCCAGCGAACAGGCTAAACGCCGCGCGTCGGAGATGCAAAAAAGGCAGCGGCGCGTCCTGTCGCGCCCCGGTGGCGGCGCGGTCGGCCGCCTCGGCACTCTCGCGGGGCTCCGGCGAGCCGGGCAGGAAGCCTGAGGAACAGCGGCCAGCCAAGTCCCGAAACGAGCATGTCACGTAGCGAGGCGCAGAATGGCCCGTTCCAGCGTGGCCGGCGTGACCGCAGAACGGAAATTGCCGATATAGGGCGCGCTGTCGCAAGCCGTCTGCGCAATGATGGCGGCATCTTCTCTTGCGGCGCCGAGCGCGGCAAGCGAGGTCGGAAGTCCGACGCCGGAGCAAAACGCCGTCAGCCTGGCGAGAAGATCCTCCTGCCCCCCTTGCAACACAAGCTGAACGAGAAGGCCGAAGGCCACCTGTTCGCCGTGAAGCCTGCCCGAAAGCGCCGGAATGGCGGAAAGGCCCCTTGTCAGCGAATGCGCGATCGAAAGCCCGCCATTCTCGAAGGCCAGCCCGCTCATCAGAACGACGGCCTCAACGACATCTTCCAGTTCCGGGGTCACGGTATTTGCCTCCACGGCTTTCGCTGCGCCGTGCCCGTGGGCGATCAGGATATCAAAACACGTGTCGGCCAGTCTCTGGACCAGAAGCGTCTGCCGGCCTCCGAAGAAATTGGCTGCACCTGCCCGCACCGCCTCTTCCACCTCGAACTTCTTTGAAAGCGCATCGCCGAGACCCGCGACGAAAAACCGGACCGGAGCATTGGCGATGATCTGCGTGTCGACGATAACCGCTTCGGGGTTCCTCGCCATCATGCGCACCGATTCGATCACGTGGTCCGCAGTGTAAAGCACGGAAAGGCGGGATGTAGGGCTGTCATTGGACGCGATCGACGGGACGATGACGACCGGGAGGCCGCATATGGACCCGGCCCCCTTTGCAACGTCGATTGCCTTCCCGCCGCCCATCCCGATGACGACATCGGCGCCTTTCGACCTGACTTCCGTTGCGACCTTGTCGATCTCCTCCGCGGTGCACTCGCCCGAAAATTCCGCGAAGCTGACGTCGGACCCCAGCAATGCCGCAATCCGTTCCCGGAACAATCCAAGGACGACGCTATCGGCGACGAGAAGCGGGATCCTGCCGCTTTGTTCGACAACGGCCGGGAGTTCGTCAAGGGCGCCTGCCCCCTGTACATAAAGATGCGGAGACCCGAATTTGCGCAGTGCCATGAGATCGCTCCTCCCGGAAGGCGTATGGACGTCATGTTGAATGAAAACGCCGGCATCAGCCCGGGGCCAGGCCCCGGAGTTCGACAAGTCTGTGGTTTATGGGGGCGAGCGCCTTCTGGATATCGCAATAGGTCCTGAAACCCTCGGCATAATAGGCTGCCCGTGAGGGTTCCGGCATGATCGTATCCCTGACGCCGATCACCTGCGCGGCGGCATAGGGGTCCGGGAAGGCGCCGATGCCGATCCCGGCGACCAGCGCCGCGCCGAACGAGGCATCGCCATCGCCCGGCAACTCGATCCTGATGTCCAGCACATCCGCGACGATTTGCGACCACAACCGGCTTTTCGCGCCCCCGCCGATAAGGCGCGCGGCCTTCATGTTCAGGCCGAGCGCGCAAAAGGCGTTCAGGCAATCCCGCAGGGAATAGGCGACGCCCTCGTAAAGCGCGCGGACCAGAGCCCCGCGCGAATGGTTGAAGCCGAGGCCGACAAAGTCGGCCCTCAGGAGCGGGTCCCAATGCGGGCTGCGCTCGCCGTTGAGATAGGGGTGAAAAAGAGACCCTCCGCGCCCGCCGGCACGCCGGCCGCTTCCCTGTCCAGATCGCCGAAGCCACTCCCCTCGCCCCCCGATCGCTGATCGGTCAAAATCCGCCGAAGCCAGTCATGGGCCGAGGCGCATGAATTGGTGCCGGCGATCGTATAATAGGCATCGGGGACGATATGCGGATAGTTGATCACGGTTGCCTCGGGCCGGGGGCGGCGCGACAGCAGGCTGACGGTCGCGGCGGTGGCGAGCTTGACGACGCCCAGCCCCTCCTCGAGCATTCCGGCGCCATAGGTTTCCGCAGCGGTGTCGGAGGCCCCGCAAACAACGGGGGTTCCGGGCTTCAGGCCCGTGAGGGAGGCCGCCTGCGCGGTCACGCATCCGCAAACGCTGAGCGTCGGCCGGATCGGGGGCAAGGTATGCAGCGGCCAGCCGATCATGTCGCAAAGGTCGGCGGACCAGGATTTTCCGTCCGCGCATGCCATCATCGTGCCCACGGCGTCTATCGGGTCCGTCTCCCATGTGCCCGTGAGATTCTTTCTCAGCCAGTCCTTCGCAAGGTACAGCCTGGAGACGCGCGTGAACGCATCCGGCTCGTTGCGCTTCAGCCAGAGCATCTGCGGCAATGTCCAGGTCGGATTCACGCTGTTTCCGGCGATGCGCAGGATATCCGCTCCGGCCTGCCGGCGAAGCTCCTCCGTCTCGGCCCCGGCGCGCTGGTCATTCCAGAGAATGGCGGGGCGTATCACCTTGCCGCCGGCGTCTTCCAGCACCTGCGTGTGGGCGCCGGCGGTGATCGCGACGCCGCCGATATCCGCATTTCCGGCCCGGCCCACGATCTCCCGCGTTGTTCTGGCGAGAGCCTCCATCCATTCGCCCGGGGTCTGTTCGCTCCACCCTGGACGGGGCGACATTGTTCTGATCGGCGCGCTGCTTTCGGCAAGGACGGCGCCATCCAGCCCGATCAGGGTCGATTTCAGGGAGCCCGCACCGAGATCGATGCCCAGAAGGCCGAAAGCGGATGCGCCGGGGGAGCGGTCAGCCATGGGGCACACTCACGGCGCCGTCGGGCGCTTTCATGCCGACCTTCCCCGGATTCATAAGATTGTCGGGGTCGATCGCCGCCTTCAGCGACTGTAACAGCTTCAGGCCTCCGCCGAGTTCGCGTTCCAGCCACGCATTGCGGAAGATGCCGACGCCGTGATGGTGCGAAATGGTTCCGCCATAGTCCAGCGCCAGCGTTTCGGCGCAATCCCAAAGCCGTGCGTGAATGCGCATTGCCTCGCCGGAAGGCATTGGCGGCAGGCGCATCGTCATGTATTGGCAGGCGCCCTCGGGATAGATGTGGGACCAGTGGGCGCCGAAATAGGTCGACGGATATATCTCCTTCACCTTCGCCCTGATCGCCTCGTACAATGACGGCAGAACGGACCATCTGGCGGCGATCTCTATCGTGTCGTTGTAATAGCCCTTGGCTTGCCAGACCTGGGAATAGACGAAGAAGCGGTTCTTCTTCCAATGACGGTAAGGCTCATTGTCGGCAATGATCGCACCATGCCTCCTGGCGATGGCCAATGCCAGTTCCTCCTCGGCGCCGGCCAGAGGCGCCTGTCCGCAAAAGGCATAGATCGCGAGGATCGGATGATCGTCGAAACCGGACAGGCCTTCCATCCGCTCGCTGCTCTCCGCCTCGTCGTAAATCCGGGCGATCTGCGGGCGGATTTCCGCCTGCATGATCTCCCGAGCGCAATCAAGCGCCGCCGCCAGCGTCGGAAAAGCAAGGGTCACGCCGCGCTCGACCTCGGGTTTCCTGTAGATCCGCAGGGTAACGGTGTCGATAATTCCAAACCCGCCCTCCCCGCCGATCAGGATGTCCGCGACGGAGGGACCGGCCGCGCGCCGCGGCACCGGACGCACCATGAGAGGCGAACCATCGGGCATGACGGCGGACAGGCCGATCACGATATCCTCGATCTTGCCATAGCGGCTCGAGGCCTGACCGCCTCCCCGGCATGCGACCCAGCCCCCGACGGTGGAAATTTCCATGGATTGCGGATAGTGGCCGCAGGTATAGCCCTTCTCGTTGAGCGCCTGCTCAAACGCCGCACCGTTCATGCCGGCCTCGACCGTGACCATGGCATCCTCGGCATCGAAAGACAAAATCCGGTCGAGACGGCGTAGATCAATCGTCATCTCGCGGCTTATCGGAATGGCTCCCCCAAGCACGCCGGAACCGTTCCCGAACGGGATGATCTGCACCTTGTTCTCGAAGGCGAATTTGACGATCTCCGCCAGTTCCGCCCGCGTGCCGGGCCTGACGACGAGGCGCGGCAGCACGCCGGCCAGCCGGCCCTCCCGCGCACAGAAATTGGCATATGGCAGACGGTCATGGGCGTAGTCCCGACGGGCCGCCTCGTCGGTCAAGACATGCTCCCCCCCGACGATTCGCGCCATCGCCAAGGCAATCGCATCCCGTTCATCCCCGCCTAGATTCCTGCTCATTGATCCCCCTCCGCCACCAGCTTCTTCTTGCTGACGGGCTAATATCCTCACGAACAATCGTTTGTTCAGTGCGATACTAGCGACGCCCTCCACTGCTGTCAATCACATCCGGCCGCAACGGCGACAATTTCAGATTGTTTGCGCGAGAAAGACCTGGGCGCTGCCTTTACGTTGACCGCGCGCCAGCCATCTTGCCGGACGAAAGCGCGCCGGATGCCGGTCCGGTTGACTTCCTCAGCTTGATGTCACCGGGAGGCAAAGGCGCAACGTCGGCCTGTTCGTCTCCGGAGAGACGCCTGATCAGCAGCGTCGCGGCAATGCGGCCAAGCTCGACCGTCGGCATCGGCACCGTGGTGAGTTCCGGGGTCAGCAACTCGGCAAAAACATCGTCATGCAGGGATATGACGGACACGTCTTCGGGAATCCGCTTGCCCGCGCCTTGCAGGACTTTCATGGCGCCGCCGGCCGAAACCAGCGTCGCGGCAAAGACGGCGGTCATATCCTGATCGAGCAGCCGCCGCATCGCCTCCTTCCCGCCTTCCACGGTGTAGCCGGCTTCGGAAACCAGAGCGGGGTCGAACTCGATGCCCGCTTCTGTCAGCGCTTCCTTGTATCCTTCGATGCGCTGCCGCGCATTCATGCCGCCGGCGCGGCCGCTCAGATGGGCTATTCTCCTGTGGCCGAGCGCAATGAGATGCTGGACGGCGGACTTTGCGGCAGCGCAGCCGTCAAAGATAACGCTTGGCGAAACGCCATCAAGCGACTTGTTCATCAGGACAACCGGCACATCCGCTTCAAGAAGCTCGGCCTTCAGTTTCGTATCGTCTTCGAAGCTCGCGACCAACAGGCCGTCAACCCTGTTCATCTGCGACAGGTGGGATACGGATTTGCCGGCCCGGCCAAGCTCCCGGTGAGAAATAATCAGCGAATAGCCGTTCTGCGCACAGACCTCTTCCGCGCCATAGATCATCGCAGAGAACACCGGATTTTCGAGCTGGGGAACCACGAGCCCGATCGTCGAGCTCTTCGATGTTCTCAGTCCGCGCGCAAGCGCGTTGGGCCGGTATTTGAGCCGGGCGGCGGCATCAAGAACGCGTTTCTTGGTATCATCGCGGACGCGCTGACTCTCGTCGCCGCGCAAGATCCTCGACACGGTCGAAACATCCACCTGTGCAAGCGCGGCAACATCACCCAGCGTAACCGATCTTTTTGCCACGTTTTCAAGCGCTCCCCTGCAGCAAGACTTACCAGGCAGTATGTTAGCCGAACCCGGAGAGCGAATTCCAGTATCCGCGATGAAACTTTGTCATTATCGCGGATCGCAGCCTAAAAAAACGCGGCGGCGCGCGTCCTCTTCTTCATGCCGCCGTCTCCCCGCTCGTCCCTTTGCCGCGGTTGTGCACGATCTTTCTGTGCAGGCGCGAATAGCCGCGCCAGACATTCAGGGCAAGAAACAGCAGGCAGATCAGAAGCACGACGCCGCTGATCGGGCGGTGCAGGAAGGTCATCGGGTCCCCGCGCGAAAGAAGCAGGCTGCGCCGCAGTTCCTCCTCCATCAGCGGACCGAGAATGAAACCCAGCAACATCGGCGCCGGCTCGAAACGAAGCAGCGACAGCGCGTAGCCCAGGGCGCCGGCAGCGGCCAGGAGAAAAATATCGCCGGTATTGCTGTTGACGCTGTAGGCGCCGAGGATCATGAACACGACGATCGCCGGGAACAGAAGGCTTTGGGGAATGCGCAGCAGGGCGACCCACATGCCGATGAGCGGCAGGTTGAGGATAACGAGCAGAATGTTGCCGGTAATAAAGCTGGCGATCAGTCCCCAGAACAGGGCGGGCTGTTCGGAGAGCATCAGCGGCCCCGGCTGGACACCGTTGATGATCAGCGCGCCGAGAACCAGCGCCATGACCGGGTCTCCGGGAATTCCGAGCGACAGGGTCGGGATGAATGCCGTCTGCACTGCGGCGTTGTTGGCGGATTCCGGTCCTGACAATCCTTCGATGGCCCCGTGACCGAATCGTTCCGGCGTGCGTGAAACCTTCTTTTCCAGCGCGTAGGCCATGAAGGAGGCGATCGTCGATCCGACGCCCGGCAGGGCGCCGAGAAAGCCGCCCAAGCCCGCGCCGCGCCCCATGGCCGGCAGCGACCGGCGCCAGTCCTGCTTCGTGGGCAGCATCGAGCGCAGCGAAACGCTTTGGACCTCCCGTCGCCCCTCTCGCCCGTGAACCCCGCCGATAATCTCTGCCAGGCCGAACACCCCCATCGCCAGCACGACAAGGCCAAAGCCTTCCATCAGCAGCGATATGCCAAAGCCGTAGCGGATGACGCCCGAGGTCACATCGGTGCCGATCGTACCGAGCAACACGCCGAACGCCACCATGCACAGCCCCTTCAAAGCGCCGTTGATGGCCAGAGAACTGGCGGCCACCAGCCCGAGCAGCATGACGGCAAAATATTCCTGCGGCCCGAACATGAGGCCGAAGGACGAAATCACCGGCGTGAAGGCCGCGAGCAGAACGAGCCCCGACATCGCCCCGAAAAACGAGGCGATCGTGGTGATGAACAGGGCGACGCCGGCCCGCCCCTGCTTTGTCATCGGGTGACCGTCGAGACAGCTGACGACGGAAGACGGGGTGCCGGGCAGGTTGAGAAGAATGGATGCTGTCGAACCGCCATAGGCAGAGCCGTTATAAACGCCGGCGATCATCACGATGGCGTGCAGCGGCTCGAGATAGAAGGTCAGCGGCAGCAGAAGCGAGATCGTGGTCAGGGCGCCGATGCCGGGCAAGACCCCGATGAGCGTTCCGAGGAAGACGCCGACAAAGCAGTAAAGCAGCCCTGTCAGGCTGAAGGCCATATGAAAGCCAAGCGACAGATTGGAAAAGAGTTCCACCTCAGCCTCCATTGATGAGGATCGCCGGCCAGAGCGGGAGATAGACGCCGAGCCCTCCGACGAAAATGGCCATGCTGAAGAGCGTGATCGCAACACTTGCCAGGAGACGGGCCGCCAGGGTCAGGTTCCGGCTCATAAAGGTCAGCAGGAACAGACACAGCAGCAATGTGAGCACCAGGCCCGCCCGGTCCAGCATCAGGCCGAACAGCACCACGACGCCGAGGACCAGCGCAGGCGGGAACAGGGCAGGCTTCAGCCCCTCGCCGCCGCGGATGACCGCCTGTATCGCGATCGCCGCCCCAAGCGCGGCCATCAGCCAGCCGACGATCACCGGAAAATAGCCGGGCCCCATTTGTCTGGCAGACCCGAAATCATAATGGCGGGCGTAAAGTGCGGCGAAGACGCCGATGCCCGCCATGAGAAGTCCGCCTATGAAATCAGCTTGATCCGGCCGCTGCATCATGTTCCTCCCGAGACATATTCCATCACCCCCCCCCTGGCACGGCTTGCCTTGCGACGCATGCCAGCCTTCAAGCATCAGGCCGCCGGCCTGGTCGCCTGATGCTCCTCTTGTTCAACCGGTGCGCTAGCGCATCGGCCCGAAAATCGGGTCTGATTTTCGGAAAGCACGATGCGTA
>NZ_CFHTCS010000080.1:0-14927 GCF_984369615.1 Martelella sp.
CCGAGATGATCGGCAACAAGCGCGGCGCGCAGATCACCACCGACGACGTGATGATCTCGGCGATCGGCATGCTCTCGGTCTTCATCCGCGAGCCGGAATTCGTCGGCCAGACCAAGGACAGGCTGGCGACCGTGGAGGCCCAGCGCATCGTCGAAAACGCGCTGCGCGACCCCTTCGACCTCTACCTTTCCGCCAACCCGATGGAAGCCGAGAAACTGCTCGACTGGGTGATCGAGCGCTCCGAGGAGCGGTTGCGCCGGCGCAAGGAACGCGAGGTCAACCGCAAGTCCGCCGTCAAGAAACTGCGGCTTCCCGGCAAGCTCGCCGACTGTTCGCAGAACACCGCGGCAGGCGCGGAACTGTTTCTCGTGGAAGGCGATTCGGCCGGCGGCTCGGCCAAGCAGGCGCGCAACCGCACCAACCAGGCGATCCTGCCGCTCAGGGGCAAGATCCTGAACGTGGCGAGCGCCGGCCGCGACAAGTTCACCTCCAACCAGTTGCTGGCCGACCTGATCCAGGCGCTCGGCTGCGGCACGCGGACGAAGTACCGCGAGGAGGACCTGCGCTACGAGCGGATCATCATCATGACCGATGCCGACGTCGACGGCGCCCACATCGCCTCGCTGCTGATCACGTTTTTCTACAAGGAAATGCCGGAGCTGATCCGCCAGGGCCACCTTTATCTGGCCGTGCCGCCGCTCTACAAGATCACACAGGGCGGCAAGACGGCCTATGCCCGCGACGACGCACACCGCGCCGAGCTGATGGAGAGCTATTTCACCGGGCGCGGCAAGGTGGAGATCAGCCGCTTCAAGGGGCTTGGCGAAATGCTGCCCGCCCAGCTGAAGGAAACCACGATGGACCCGAAGAAGCGCATGCTGCTCAGGGTCGATATCGACGCGGTGGATTTCGAGGGCACCAAGGCCGCCGTCGACGACCTGATGGGCACCAAGGCCGACGCCCGTTTCCGCTTCATCCAGGAAAACGCCGCCTTCGCGGAGAACCTCGATATCTAGCGCGTTTCCAGAAAAAGCGGAGCCGATCGCAGGCGCCCCGAGGCGGTCGCCCGGCCCTGGCGCTCGGCCGCCGGCCGTTCGCCCCAAGCCTCGCCCACCCGAGACAAGATGGCCGCAATTCCGGGTTCCGCCTGCCTGCGGCCAGCCGCTGCTTCTCGCTCCTTGCTTCATCGCGAGTGACGAGATCGGATCGATCCCGGAAAATCTTCCTTGGAATAATTTTTCATATAATTTTCAGAAACTTATATAGTTAACTTCACATAAATAACGCTGAAGTTCATGCAGAGGATTAACGCTGATCATCCGGCGTTTCCGCCTTTGCTTGCCTGCCCCTGCCGGTCTAATTATAGTCCGGTCACGCGTCCTCAAGCGGAAAAGAGCCATGGTCCAACGTCGAAATCTCCTGCTTGCGGCAGGCGCCGGCCTGATCTCCGGAACGGCCCGCGCGCAAACGCCACTTTCCAGGGAGCCAGCCATGGCCAACGCCTTCGTCGATCAGCCGGATAAGAAGGACGGGCTTGCGCTCGCCCTTGGCGGCGGCGCGGCCAAGGCCTTTGCCCATATCCCCTATCTGGAAAGCCTGGATACGCTCGGCATTCGCCCGAAAGAAGTCGCGGGAACGTCCATGGGCTCGATCCTCGGCGCGCTCTATTGCGACGGCATGAGCGGCCGCGAGATTCGCGACTATGTCGTCGACCTGTTCACGCGCCGCCAGTCCCTTCTGAAGAAGCTCCTGATCGATACCGGCGACACCTGGGGGTCTCTGATCAACATCTTCCGGCCCGCAGTCGTGGAGCCCGAAGTGCTGTTTGCGGCACTGTTTCCCGAGGGCATGGCCCGGGATTTTGCCGAGCTCGAAATACCGCTGACCATCGTCGCAACCGATTTCTATCGCCAGAACGAATATGTGATGCGCGAGGGGCCGCTTCTCTCGGCAATTGCCGCCTCCTCCTGCCTGCCCGTGCTGCTGACCCCGGTCCGGCGCGACGGGCGCGTGCTGATCGACGGCGGCTTCGTCAATCCGACGCCCTTCGATCTCCTGGACAAGGCCCGCTATGTCACCGTCGCGATCGATGTGACCGGCACCGATATCGAGGACACCGGCGAAATTCCGGGCTCGTTCGAAACCTGGGCCGGCTCCTTCAGCATCACCCAGCGCTCGATCGTCGCCGAGAAGGTCAAATGCGCGCGTCCCGATGTCTTCATCGAACCGGCGGTCGGTGGCTTCAATCCGATGGATTTCTTCGAGGTCGAGGACATTCTCGCCGCCGCTGGTTCCGATCAGGACGCCTTCAAACGCAGAATTGAAAAAATCTTCAATTAAACAAACAATTAGAACCAAGAACAGAGAGACGGGTCGAACGAGATGGAACAGGATGATCGCCAAGGCCGGCGCTGGTATAGCGTCAGCATCTTCGCCCTTTCGCTGGGGCTGGTGTTTTTCGCCGCCTCGCTGACACCGTCGCTCATTCCGCGCGGCTGGCCGCTGCAGGGCGTGCTGGCCGGCCTGGTTATGGCGCTTGGCTACATGATCGGCCGGTTTCTGCTGGCGCTCTGGCGCGCGCTGCAGATCCCCGAGCCGCGCGGCACCTGGCGGCTCGTCGGCCGCGCCATTGTTCTTGCGGCCTCGCTTGCCCTGCTCGTCTTCTGCCTGTCGATGTGGACCGAATGGCAGAATTCCGTGCGCTCGCGCGTCAGCATGGAGCTGCTGGAAGGCGGCGCGGTGCTGGCCATTCTCGTCATCGGACTTGTGACCTTTGCCGTCCTGTTCGTGATCGGCGCGCTGTTCCAGTCCGCATTCGACGCGCTTCGGCGTCGGCTCTACCGGATAATCCCGCCGCGCGCGGCCAATCTGCTCGGTCTGGTGATCGTGCTGCTCGTCATCTTCGTCGCCTCGCGCGACTGGGTCCTGCCGTCGGCCATCGAGTTTCTCGACGAGACCTATGAGACGGCGCAGGACCTGTTCGAAACCGCGCCGCCCCCGCCGACGGACGCCTTCATTCCCGGCAGCCGCGAATCGCTCGTCAGCTGGGAGGCGATGGGGCAGCCCGGGCGCAACTTCGTCACCGGCGCGCCCTCGGCGGCGGACATCGAGGCCTTCAGCGGCGTTCCCGCCGAACGCCCGATCCGCGTCTATGTCGGCCGTTCGCAGGACGAAGACCCGAAGGAAAGAGCCGAAATCGCGCTGCAGGAACTGATCCGGCTCGGCGCCTTCGACCGCAAGATCCTGCTGATCGCCAGTCCCACCGGCACCGGCTGGCTCGACCCCGGCGCCCATGACACGCTGGAATTCATGCAGAATGGCGATGTTGCGACGGTCGCGGTGCAGTATTCCTTCCTGCAGTCGCCGCTGGCGCTGATCTTCGAGACCGACACCGGCCTCGAGCAGGCGAGCGCGACCATGAATGCCGTCTACCACCACTGGCTCACGCTGCCGGAGGACAGCCGCCCGGAACTCTACATGCACGGCATCAGCCTCGGCGCATGGTCGTCGATGCATTCCTTCAACGTGTTCCAGATGCTGGACCAGCCCGTGGCGGGCGCTGTCTGGGCCGGCCCGCCCTTCCCGTCCTATCTCTGGCGCCAGACGGTTTCGGCGCGCAATGAGGGCACGCCCTATGTCCTGCCGATTGTCGACGACGGCGCGGTCGTCCGCTTCTCCTCGCAGTTCCGCAAGCCTTCGCAGAGCGGCGACGCGTGGGGTCGAATCAGAATAAACTTTCTCCAATACGCTTCTGATCCCATTGTATTTTTCGAGCCGAATTCGGGCCTCCGCGAGCCGGAATGGATGAAGGAGAAACCGGCGCCCGACGTCTCGCCCTACCTGCGCTTCGTGCCGGTGGTGACCCAGTTCCAGCTTGCCCTCGACATGGCGTTGTCAAAGGCGCTTCCGGCAGGCTTCGGGCACAATTACCTCGCCCGCGACTATATTGACGCCTGGGTCGCCGTTTCCAATCCCGATGACTGGAGCCCGGTCCGCACCCAGGCGCTGAAGGACATCTGCAATCTCGGCAGGGATACCGGCTGCGCGGTGGAATAAGGCCTCGGCAGGGGCAGGCGCGGCAAAACTGCGTGTTTTCGGTCACACCTGCCCGGCCAAGCAACGTGATGGCGCAATTGTGACCGGGTGGCGCTATCAAGGTGGAACGCGCTCGGCTAAAAGCCGTTTAGGACTAGACTTTTCCAATGATCAAGAGGCTTGAATGCTCGTTGACAAGACGATGGCGCGCCGCACCTTCCTTCTCGGCGCCGTTTCGACCACCGCAATCCTCACCGGCTGCGTGAGCCAGTACCCGGCCCAGCCCATGGCCCCGGCGGAACCGCTGATCGGCGGCACGCCCTACACCGCGGCACAGCTCGACGCGATGTACGGTCCGCTGGAGGACAATGGCTACATGATCCCGGCGGTTCCGTGGCGTCAGATCGACCCGCTCTACTACCGCCAGGAAGTGCGGGATCCGACCGGCGAAGCGCCCGGCACGGTCGTCGTCGATACGCCGAACCGCTTCCTCTACCTCGTCGGCGAGAATGGCATGGCCATGCGCTACGGCGTCGGCATCGGCCGCGCCGGCTTCTCCTGGGGCGGCAACGGCGTGATCAAGTGGAAGCAGGAATGGCCGAAATGGTTCCCCCCGAAGGAGATGATCGAGCGCGACCCGAAGCTTGAGAAATACTCCAACGAGAACGGCGGCATGGAGCCGGGCCTGATGAACCCGCTCGGCGCGCGCGCGCTCTACATCTTCGAAAACGGCAAGGACACGCTCTACCGCGTCCACGGCAATCCGGACTGGACCTCGATCGGCAAGGCCGTCTCCTCCGGCTGCATCCGCATGCTGAACCAGGACGTGATCGACCTTTACAACCGGGTCAACAATCTCCCGGCGCCAATCGTCGTCTACCAGTAGGAAGCAGCGGCCGACAGCGGCCTGACTTCTTCTCGTCCGAGAAGCCTCGCGCCCCGCCTTCCGGCGCGGCGCGTGTGCCTTTCGTTCGCCCACGGTTACCGGCAAGTGACCTGGTCTCATCCCTGCCCTCCCTTGCCTCGCCCATCGCGCGCCCCTATTTTCCTCACGTGTTCATTCAGGACCGACGGACAGTCTTCCGCCCGGTCTGTTCTTTCGCAATTCGGCGTCGACGGCATGTCCCTCGCGCCGCGGCCAGGAGAATTCCATGAAGCTCAACGTCATCATCGGCAGCACCCGTCCGGGCCGGGTCGGCCCGTCTATTGCCAAATGGGTCGGCGATTTCGCCCGCGACCATGGCAAGTTCGAAGTCGAGGTCGTCGATCTCGACGATTTCAAGCTGCCCTTCCTTGATGAGCCGAAGCATCCGCGGCTGCAGGAATACGAGCATGAGCATACCCGCAAGTGGAGCGAGAGCGTCGCTTCCGCCGACGCCTTCATCTTCGTGACACCGGAATATGACTTCTTCGCCCCGGCTACGCTCGTGAACGCGCTGCAGGTGGTCTACAAGGAGTGGGGCTACAAGCCGGCCGGCGTCGTCAGCTATGGCGGCGTCTCCGGCGGGCTGCGCGCCGCCCAGGAGCTGCGCACGCTGATCGTCAACCTCAACGCCCACCCCCTTCCCCAGGTCGTGCCGATTCCCTTCTTCCCGAAATTCATCGGCGAGGACGGACAACTGACGCCAAATGACGAGATGAAGGCGGGCGCGACCGGCCTGCTCGACGAGCTCTACAAATGGGCCGGCCCGCTGGCCGAGATGCGCAAGTCCGCCTGATCGATGATGCCGGGCAATATCCCTGCCCGGCTTTTTTTGCGCGCGGGCGACGCAAAACTGTCATATTACAAGTGGAAAGGCGCAGAACGCCATTTCCAAGCGGCCAGCATTCGGTCATCCTGCCTTGCGTGGGAGACCCGGTTGGAGGCATGACGATGGACATTCGCCGCATGAAAGTCTGGCTGCTCGGCATGGCGACGGACGACCCCGTTCCCTTCGATCCGCAGGCACACCGTCCGGATTGCCTGTGTCTTTCCGCCAAGGGCGAGGACCGGCTTGAGGAGCGCATCGCCTCGCTCAGGAGCGTGTTGCCCTCGCTGCCGATCTTCCTGATCTGCGAGCCGATATCAAAAGCCTATAATGTCGACGATTTTTCGCGCGCCGCCCGCGCCTCGCCCGACGGCATCATCCTGCGCGGCGTGGAAAGCGCCGCCCGCATCCAGATGGCCGAGACGCTGCTGAGGGTCGTCGAGGCGCGCGAGGAGCTGGAAGAAGGCTCGATCGCGCTGATCGCCATGATCGGCGACAATGGCGGCGGACTCCTGAATGCCCGCCATTTTCTCCACCGGCACCGCCGCCTGATCGCGCTCGGTTATGACGGCGACGCGCTGGAGCCGGCAGACGGCGAGATTGCCCGTCAGGGCGCCGTCGCGACCATGCTCGCCGCGCGCAATCTCGGCGTGCCGGCCATCGATTTTTCGGCGGCACGTTCTCCGGCAGCGGCATTCGAGACCTCGTGCCACCAGGCGGCGCGCACGGGCTTTGCCGGCAAGCTCACCGAAAATCCGGACCACATCGGCATCATCAAGAGCGCCTTCGGCGCCGCCTGACAGAGGCGCCGGAAATTCGCGCCCGCCCCCTATCGCGGCCGGACCATCTCGAACACATCGCCGCCATCGCAATAGTCGCGGTAGCCGAGACGCGCGAGCGGACGCACCTTTGCCATATCGAGCCGCCCCTCGGGCGTCAGCGCCTCGTCCTTGATGTGGATCGCGACCACCTGGCCGAAGACCATGCGGCTCTGCGTGACCGTGCCCGCAAGCGTCGGCGGCGCCATGATTGCCGTCATCCGGCATTCCAGCACCGCGTAGGCCTCGCCGACACACGGCGCGTCGACCAGCCTGCCGGTGACGGGCGTGAGACCCGCCGCCGCGAACTCGCTTTCGCCGCGTTCCAGCGGGGCCGAGGTGACGTTCATCTGTTCGGCAAGGTCCCTGCTGGCCAGATTGACGGTGAAGACGCCGGTCTCGTCGATATTGCGCACGCTGTCCTTGACGGTATCGGACGAGAACATCACCACCGGCGGCGCGGCGGAGACGGCGTTGAAGAAGGAATAGGGCGCGAGATTGTCCTCGCCCCTGCCGCTGCGCGAGCCGATCCAGCCGATGGGACGCGGCGAGACGATCGCCTTGAACGGATCGTGCGGCAGGCCGTGCGCGTTCCTGTCGGTGGTGTAGAACATCTCAGAGATCCCCGCGCCAGGTCACGACGTCGGCGAGCGCCGGCCGGACGCGCTCGAAAGGCGCCTCGCGGCGCGTGCCGATATGGACGAAGCCGGCCACGCGCTCGCCCGCTTCGACGCCGAGTGCCGGAAAGGCGCGCTCGTCGAAGGCATACCACTCGCTGAGCCAGGTGGCGCCGTAGCCGAAGGCATTGGCGGCGGCCACCAGATTGTAGCAGGCGGCGCCCGCCGACATGACCTGCTCCCATTCGGGAATTTTCGGATGGACCGCGGCGCGGCTGATGACGCCGACGACCAGCGGCGCGCGCGTCAGCCGTTCGCGTTCGAGCTTGAGGCGTTCGGACGCGGCCGTCGCATCGTCGGCAAGGGTTATCTCGGCAAGCGCCTCGCCGACCTCGGCGCGCGCCGTGCCGGCATAGACGATGAAACGCCAGGGGGCGAGCTTGCCGTGATCGGGCACCCGCGCGGCGATCGTCAGGATCTCCTCAAGCTCGGCGCGGGAGGGGCCGGGTTCTGCAAGCTGCAGCACCGGCGTGGACCGGCGGGTTTTCAGAAATTCGACGACGGCTTCATTCTTCTCGTTCAACGCAAACCTCATTCGTTCGAAAACAGCGGCCCTTGCCCTTGAAAAGGCCACGATAATCAGGCCAAAACGCTTTTTACGAATTTGCAGTGAACGCTTGCGCACCGCAAGTCAACCGGCGAGAAACATGTCTCTCTTTGCTCATTACCGATCGCTCCTCCTGCGGCTTCCTGCCGCCCTCTTCTGCGTCCTGATGCTCTCCGCCCTGCCGGCCGCGGGACAGAGCGCCGGCGAAGACCCGTTCTCGCTGATGCGCGGCACGCAGGAGCCCGGCGTCAAGCGGACGGTCGCCTTCGAGGCGCGCCTGACGAAAGACGGCGCGGTGATGCGCGAGGGACTGACCTGGCGCGTGTTCAAATCGGTTCCTGACAGCAACGGCCGGCTGGAACTGGTGGCTTCCGCCGAAGGCGGCAGCAAGGCGATCGAGCTGCCCGCCGGCGAGTATTTCGTCAACTGCGCCTTCGGACGCGCTTCGACCACCCGCAAGATCTCGGTTCCGCGCACCGGCGAGGACAAGGTGGACGTCTCCCTGGTGCTCGAGGCCGGCGGCCTCGTGCTCAACGCCACGCTCGGCGATCACAGCCGCGCCGACCCCGACCTGCTCCGGTTCACCATCTATGAGGACCGGGGTGAAAAACGCGAACTCGTCATCGAAAACGTCAAGCCGGAGACAATCCTGCGGCTGCGCGCCGGAACCTACGAGGTGATCTCCTATTATGGCGATCTCAACGCCGAGGCCCACGCCCGGCTCAAGGTCAGGGCCGGCGAGATCACCGAGGCGACGCTGAAGCAGCATGCCGCCACCGTCACGCTCACGCTTGCCGCCGAAAAGGGCGGCGAGGCGCTTGCCGACACGCTCTGGACCGTGCTCGGCGCCTCCGGCGATGTGCTGACCGAAAGCCGCAGCGCCTTCCCCTCGATGATCCTGGCGGAGGGCGAATACACCGCGATCGCCCGCAACAAGGACACCGTCTACGAGAAGAATTTCACCGTTGCGCCGGGCCAGTCGACGCAGGTCGAGCTGCTGCTTGACGAGGACAAGGCCGACCTGCCGGACGAAAGCGTGGATTGAAACCGGACCGAAGCGAGACTAGCCCACCATGAAAATCTACCTGCTCAACCTCGAAGACGACCGCGATCGCCTCGCGCACGCAACCGCTGTCTTCGCCGCCAAAGGCCTCGCCTTCGAACGGCTTCCGGCCGTCGATGGGCGCAAGATGACGGACGCCGAACGGTCCGAACGCCTCGCTTTTCCCGCGGCCGGAAGCTTCGACCTGAGCCCGTCGCAGGTTGGCTGCTATCTCAGCCATGTCCACGCCTGGGAGCGGTTTCTGGAGACTGACGCCGCCGTGGCCGCGATCTTCGAGGACGATGTGCATCTCGGGGAGGATGCGGACAAGCTGCTCGACGCGCCGGAGACGTGGCTGCCAGCCGATGCGGATATCGTGAAGCTCGAAACCTGCCTGCAGAAAGTCCCGCTGCCGGAAAAAGCCGAAAGCGCGGTTCTCGGCCGGAAGCTGGTGCGATTGACCGGACGTCATCATGGCGCGGCGGGCTACATCGTTACCCGCAAGGGCGCCGAGAAGCTGCTGGCCAACAGCCGCAAGCTTGCCGTCGGCGTCGATGCGATGATGTTCAGCCCGCAGGTCGCCGTCGAAAGCCGGCCGATTGTGTATCAGCTGGAACCGGCGATCTGCATCCAGGACGATATTGCGGAGCGCACCAATGTCGACCGAGCCGGATTTCCGTCGCATAATGTCCCGAGCGGTAGGAAGTCTTACGGCGAAAATCAGTTGGCGCAGCTTCGGTATCGCCTTCTCGACCGGTCAAGGGCTTTCTACCTCAAGGCGCGCAACGCTCTGCGCGGCTACCGCAAGCGCGTCGTCGCCTTCCGGTGACCGCAGACGTTTCGACGGACAGCGACGCCGTTTTCCCTGTTCCCATCGGCCGGAGTTCCGCTATATAGCCGACGACCGGAAGCGGTCTTTCCCCTTGTCCAAGAAAGCCAGGCCTTGCTCACATTCGTCATCAACCTCGACCGGGATACCGAGCGCCTTGCCGCGATCACGGCCATCATGGCGGCGCGTGGGCTGGACTTCACCCGGCTTGCGGCAAGCGATGCCCGTCTGCTCGGCGATCACGAGGCCGCCCGGCTTTCGGCCTTTCCCGCCCCCTTCAGCCGTGAAATGACGCGCGGGGAGATCGGCTGCTACCTCAGCCACCGCCGCGCATGGGCCGCGCTTCTGGAAAGCGACGCGCCGTCAGCCTCCATCTTCGAGGATGATGTCGAGATCAGCGCCGCAACCCGCGCCGTGCTTGACGGCCTCGAAAGCCGGCTCCCCGCAGGCGTCGATGTCGTGAAGTTCGAAACCAGCATGAAGCCCGCGGAACTGGCGCGGAAAACCGAACTCACGCTCGGCGACCATGCCGTCAAGCGCCTCGTCGGCTGCCATATCGGCTCCGCCGGTTATGTCATCACCCGGCAAGGCGCCGAGACGATGCTGGCCCGCAGCGAAAAGCTGTTCGTTCCGGTCGACGCGGCCCTGTTCGATCCGAGGGCCGGCATTCGCAACGATCTTTCCGTGATGCAGGTCGTGCCCGCCCTTTGCGTGCAGAACCGCTACGTGACAGGCGGGGCCGGCGCGGAAGATGTCGCCACGTCGATCGAGGAGCGGGGCACGCGAAAGTCCTACGGTCGTTCGGCGCCGGAAGTCGCCCTCAACCGCACAAGAGACAGGATCGCCGTGATCGCCCGCAAGGTCTCGGCCGTCATGGCCCGCCGCCGCGCCGCGATCGTCGAATACCGTCCCTGAAAGACAAAACGGCGCGGCCAGAAAACCGCGCCGTCCTTTTTTCCTTACGCCAGAGCGCGCTTGCGCTTCAGGTCCGGCGGCGTTGCCTCGTCGGTCAGCATGGCGATCGCATCGGCGAGCGCCATCGACTGCTGGTCGTGCGAGCCGAGGCGGCGGATATTGACCGCTTCCTCTTCCGCCTCGCGCATGCCGCAGACGAGAATGACCGGCACCTTGGCCAGCGAATGTTCGCGGACCTTGTAGTTGATCTTCTCGTTGCGGAAGTCGGTCCCGACCGTAAGCCCGGCGGCGCGCAGCTTCTCGGCGACTTTGCGGCCATAGTCGTCCGCCTCGGAGGTGATGGTCGCGACCACCACCTGCTGCGGGGCGAACCACAGCGGCATATGGCCGGCATGGTTCTCGATCAGGATGCCGAGGAAACGTTCGAGCGAACCGCAGATGGCGCGGTGGATCATCACCGGCTGCTTCTTCTCCGAGGTCGAGTCGATATAAAACGCGCCGAAGCGTTCCGGCAGGTTGAAGTCCACCTGGGTGGTGCCGCACTGCCATTCGCGCCCGATCGCATCCTTCAGCGTATATTCGAACTTCGGACCGTAGAAGGCGCCCTCGCCCGGCAGGATGCCGGTCTTGATCCGCCCGCCCGACTGTTGCTCGATGGTCTTCAGCACCTCGGTCATGATCGCCTCGGCGTGATCCCAGTTCTCGTCCGAGCCGACGCGTTTTTCCGGCCGGGTGGAGAGCTTGACGACAATTTCCTTGAAGCCGAAATCCTCGTAGACCGACAGGATCAGGTCATTGATCTTCAGGCATTCCTCGGCAAGCTGTTCCTCGGTGCAAAAGACGTGGGCATCGTCCTGGGTAAAGCCGCGCACGCGCATCAGCCCGTGCATCGCGCCCGATGGCTCATAGCGATGCACGACGCCGAATTCCGCATAGCGGATCGGCAGTTCGCGGTAGGACTTCAGACCGTGCTTGAACAGCTGCACATGGCCGGGGCAGTTCATCGGCTTCAGCGCGAAGACGCGCTTGTCCTCGGCTTCCTCGTCGGCGCAGGCGACCGCGAACATGTTCTCGCGGTACCATTCCCAATGGCCGGAGGTCCGCCACAGGGCCGTATCCAGCACCTGCGGCGCGTTGACCTCCTCATACTCGCCCTCGAGACGGCGTCGCATATAGGAGGTCAACGACTGGAACATGCGCCAGCCCTTGGAATGCCAGAACACGACGCCCGGGCCTTCTTCCTGGAAATGGAACAGGTCCATCTCGCGGCCGAGCCGGCGATGGTCGCGCTTTTCCGCCTCCTCAAGGAAGGTGATATAGGCATCGAGCTGCTGCTTCTCCGCCCAGGCCGTGCCGTAGATGCGGGTCAGCATCGGGTTGTTGCTGTCACCGCGCCAATAGGCGCCGGCCACCTTCATCAGCTTGAAGGCATCGCCGATCTGGCCGGTTGAAGTCATGTGCGGCCCGCGGCAGAGGTCGAACCAGTCGCCCTGGGAATAGATCTTGACGTCCTGGTCTTCGGGAATCGCGTCGACAAGCTCGACCTTGTAGACCTCGCCTTTTTCGGCGAAGACCTGCCTGGCCTTCTCGCGCGACCAGACTTCCTTGGTGAAGGGGGCGTTGCGCTTGATGATCTCCCTCATCTTCTTCTCGATCTTCGGCAGATCGTCGGGCGTGAAGGGCGTCTCGCGGGCGAAATCGTAGTAGAAGCCGTTCTCGATCACCGGACCGATGGTCACCTGCGTTCCCGGCCACAATTCCTGCACGGCCTCGGCCATCACATGGGCGCAGTCGTGGCGGATCAGCTCGAGCGCGCGGTCATCGGCGCGGGTGACGATCTCGATGCGGCCGTCCTCGACCGGGTCGGCGAGATCGCGCAATTCGCCGTCAAGCGCAATGGCGACGGCTTTCTTGGCGAGGGATTTGGAGATTGACTCGGCAACATCCCGGCCGGTCGTGCCGGCGGCGTAGTCGCGCTTGGAGCCATCGGGGAAAATGAGGGAAATCTGATCGGACATATCTTCTCCTTGAACCAGTCCCGCCAACGAATGCGGGTGGACGAAAGGCCGTCCTGCACGGCCATTTCAACGAGGCCGCTCAATAGTAAAAAAACGGCCCTGCGTAAAGCCGCAAGGCCGTCTGATCGTCGCCGCCGAAGGAAGATCGCTAGAATTTAACACCAAGACCTGCGGTGACGGTGTTCGAAGACGTCTCCTGATCCGCCGTGTTGCCCTTGCCGAAATAGCGGGAGAAATCGGCGCTCGGATAGCCGGTGTAGCGATATTCGAGCCGGGCGAAGATATTCTCCGTAAAGGCATAGTCGACGCCGGCGCCGACCGTGTAGCCGTAGATCACCTCATGCGGGCGCTTCGAGCCCGTGCCGAGATAGAAGTTCGCGACCGCGGCGCCGGCCGTGCCGTAGATCAGCGCGTTGCCGAGGGAGTAGCCGATGCGGCCCCGCAAGGATCCGCCCCAGTTGATGCCGTGGTTGCGCGAGACGCCGCCGGCGACATACTGGCTCATGTCAAAGGTATAGTCGCCGTCGACCTCAGCGCCGGCCACGAGATTGTTGTCGAACTGGAAATTATAGCCGGCGAAGGCGCCGACGATCGGTCCCGCAATACCGTTGGACCACGAGGAACTGCCGGACGCGCCCGAAATCGTGCCGCGGACCTGTGTCCAGTCATACCCGCCCCTGAGGCCGAGATAGGGGCCGTCCCACGGCAATTCCTCTTCCTCGACATAGACTTCCTGATAGACCGGCGCCGGCGCCGTGACCGCAAGGTCCGCCGCCAGTGACGGCCCCCCGGCCAGGACGACCAGAAAGGCCGTCGCAACTGCTCTCGTCATAACGCAATCCTCACGAATTATGCTTTATGACTGTTTAACAGCGAATGCTTAACAAATGGTCACATCGCCAGGAAGAGCGCAACTTCTACTTGATGCCGCGCAGTCCGGCGGGCTCAGTCTCCGGTCCTGGACGGCTCCACCGCCATATAGTCAAGCGGGAGTTCGGTCGAAAACTTGATTTGCTCCATGGCGAAGGACGAGGAAACATCGCGGATCTCGATCTTGGCGATCAGCCGCTTGTAGAAGGCGTCATAGGCGGCGATATCCGGCACCACGACCCGCAGCAGGTAATCGACGTCGCCACTCATGCGGTAGAACTCGAGCACTTCGGGAAAGTCGCCGATGACCTCGGAGAACCGCCTCAGCCACTCGACCGAGTGGGAGTTGGTGCGGATGGCGACGAAGACCGTGACATTGGCGTTGACCTTCTCCGGATCGAGCAGCGCCACGCGCCGCCTGATCACGCCCTCTTCCTCCATCTTCTGGATGCGGCGCCAGCAGGGCGTGGTGGAAAGCCCGACCTTCTTGCCGATATCGGCAACGGCCAGCGTCGAGTCTTCCTGAAGAAGGCGCAAAATCTTTCTATCCAGACGGTCCATTTCCCCTCTCCGTAAAAAATATTTCCTGTTATAGCAAAAGTGGGGGCGAAAGAAAGGATGATTTTTCAGCCACCGCCGTAGATCCGCACAGCTCTTTTCAGTTCCGGCAGCACTTCGTCCTCAAACCACGGATTCTTCTTCAGCCAGCCGGTGTTGCGCCAGCTCGGGTGCGGCAGCGACAGGATGCGCGGCGCGCGGTTGGCAAAGTAGCTCTCCCGCCAGTTTCGTACGGTCTCGGTCAACGTCTTGCGGCTGGCCTCCCCCATGTGCCACTTCTGCGCATACATGCCGATCGCCAGAACCAGTTCGATCTGCGGCATCGCCGCCATGGCCTCCTCCCGCCATTCAGGCGCGCATTCCCTGCGCGGCGGCAGGTCGCTGCCCTTTGCGTCATAGCCCGGAAAGCAGAAGCCCATCGGCAGGATGGCAAAGCGGGAGCGATCGTAGAATGCCTCGCGGCCGATCCCCATCCAGTCGCGCAGCCGGTCGCCCGAGCGGTCGTCGAAGGGAATGCCCGACTGGTGCACACGCAGGCCCGGCGCCTGTCCGGCCACCAGCACCCGCGCGCCGGGGCGGAACCACGCGACGGGGCGCGGCGCATGACGGGTGGCGGTCGCGGCAAAGCGCCCGGCGCAAAGCCTGCAGCCGGTGATGTCCTGCCTGAGACGGTCGAGAGGATGCGCCATTCGCCCCACATAGGCGCGGCGGGGACGCAGCGAAAGAGCAGCCCGCGCTTGCCCCCTGCACGCGCGCTGCTGCATTACGTGGATCAGAACAACCGGAGATCGTCGTGCCCCATTTCGACCTAGCCATCACCGGCGCCGGCATTGCCGGGCTGAACGCGCTGTTCGTCGCGGCGCAGTACCT
>NZ_CFHTCS010000081.1:0-14754 GCF_984369615.1 Martelella sp.
ACACGCTGAAGCCCTACGGCGTCGAGGTCGACGGAACGTCGATCCGGCTTACCGACATCGCGTCCCTGAAGACACTCGCCAAACCCACGCCGTTGATCGACGACCCGAAGACCTGACGATACCCTTGTTCCGATCGCGCGCCAGATCTCGGGCTCAGGACGCAGGCTTGTTCCATCCGGTCGATGGTCCGCTCGAGGCCGCAGCCATGGCAAGGACGGTGCTCAAGGCAATGCCGGCGTCGACTCTCTCCAGCCGACCGACTTTTCGGCGCCGGAAACGCAGGCCACAGGCGAGACACCGCAAACCGCGATGCCCCTGCGGAACAGACCCCAGAGAGGCATAAAGCCACTCGTACAAACCATTGAAGCAAATACTGAAAAATGGTGATCCCGACGCGATTCGAACGCGTGACCCTCAGATTAGGAATCTGATGCTCTATCCTGCTGAGCTACGGGACCACTTGCCTCTCAATACAAAAGCCGAGGCCTCGTGAAAAGCCCCGATTTGCATCAATGCTGCGATGTTTCTCAGCCGGCGAGGCGTGCCTCGGCAAGCCGGACCCAATAGGACATGCCGTAGGGAAGCGCTTCGTCGTTGAAATCATATGCGGCATTGTGCAGTTCGGCCGTGTCGCCGTTGCCGATCAGGATGAAGGCGCCGGGCCGCGCTTCGAGCATGTAGGAGAAATCCTCCGCCGCCGTCCACGGCGCGAAATCGTCGGCCACCTTGTCCTCGCCGGCGACGGATTTTGCCGCGGCAAGGGCGTGAAACGTTTCCTCCGGGTGATTGACCGTCGGCGGGTAGTTGCGCGTGTAGGTCACCTCCGCCAGTCCCCCGTGGGAAAGCGCCGTCATCTCGGAAATCTCCCTGATCCGGCGCTCGGCGAGATCACGGTTTTCCGGCGTGAAGGAGCGGACCGTTCCGCCCAGTTCGGCCTCGCCGGAAATGACGTTATGGGCGAAGCCTGCGTGAAATTCCGTAATCGAGACGACGAGCGGGCTCACCGGATCGGCGTTTCGCGAAACGATCGTCTGCATCGCGTTGACGATCTGGCTGCCGATGATGATCGGGTCGACCGATTTCTGCGGCTGGGCCGCATGGCCGCCATCGCCCCTGATGAGGATCCTGAACTCGTCCGTCGCCGCCATGATGGGCCCGACGCGGGAGGCGAACCGGCCGACCGGCATGCCTGGATAATTGTGCATGCCGTAGACTTCCGCGATAGCGAAACGTTCCATCAGCCCGTCGTCGATCATCGCCTTGCCGCCGCCGCCGCCCTCTTCCGCCGGCTGGAAGATCAGCGCGATACGGCCGGCGAAATTGCGGGTTTCCGTCAGCAGTTTCGCAGCGCCCAGAAGCATGGCCATGTGGCCGTCATGGCCGCAGGCATGCATCCTGCCGTTTACCTTCGACGTCCAATCCCTGCCGCTCTTCTCGACGATCGGCAGCGCGTCCATATCGGCCCTGAGGCCGATCGTCCGGTCGCCTTCGCGGCTGCCGCGGATCACGCCCACGACGCCCGTCCCGCCGATCCCCTCGACAACCTCATCCACGCCGAAGGACCGCAATCGCGCGGCGACGAAGGCAGCCGTATTTTCGACATCATAGAGGAGTTCGGGATGCTGATGGAGAAACCGCCGCCATGTCGTGGCCTCGTCACGGATCTGGGCGGCACTGTTCAACACCGGCATTAAGCATACCCCTGCAATTTTCTAAAATTCATTGTAAAAGACGGTAATACATGTGGGACCGCGAAAGCGCGCGCACAAGGATTTCATCCTTCAAGGCGTATATCGATAGAGCGCATCAGGCAAGTGGAGACAGTTTCGTGTTGCAGATGACAAGACCCGCACAACGCCGGCTCCAAGGCCGGTTCCAGGGTCCGTTTCAGGCCCTGATCGCCCTGTGGCTGGTTGCGATAACGCTCGCCCTCGCGGCGGCGGCAGGTCCTGCGCGCGCCAGCCCCTATATCGTGGTCGATGCCAATACTGAGCGCGTGCTTGCCGCCGAGGAACCGTTCAAGCGCTGGTATCCGGCTTCGCTCGCCAAGCTGATGACCGCCTATCTTGTATTCGAAGACATGAAGGCCGGCCGCCTCGATCCGCAGGCCGCGATCACCTTCTCGGCGGCGGCGGCAAACGAGCCCGCCTCGAAGATGTATTTCGCGCCCGGCACGCGGGTCACCGTCGACACCGCGCTGAAGATGATGCTGGTGCATTCGGCCAATGATGCCGCGCGCGCCGTTGCCGAACACGCAATCGGCGGGCGCGAGGCCTTCGTCAAGCGGATGAACGAAACGGCGAAAGCACTCGGCATGACGGACACGCATTTCGTCAACGCCAACGGCATGAACTCGATGAGCAACCCCCAGCCCGGCCAGTACACGACCGCGCGCGACATGGCGGTCCTTGCCATCGCCATCGAGAAGACCTTTCCCGAATATCTCTATTATTTCACCATTCCGGGCATTGCCAGCGACAGCGGCAAATACCGCAACACCAATCTCCTCATCGGCAATTTCGACGGCGCGATCGGCATGAAGACCGGCTTCGTCTGCGCTTCCGGCTACAACCAGGTCTCGTTCGCAAAACGCAACGGCCGCGAGGTGGTCGCCGTCGCCTTCGGCGCGCCGAGCGTGCCCGCCCGCGCGGAAAAGGCCGCGGAACTGCTGCAGACCGGACTGACCACGGGCGACCGCGACGGGCCGCGGCTTGACAGCTACCTGCCGCCGGCCGCGCCCGACCGGCCTGTCGCCGACGTCACCAGCCAGATCTGCAGCGCGGAAGCAGCCGAAAACCGGGTGATCCTGCGCGACGACGACGGCAATCTGATGTTCTCCTCGCCCTATCTGAAGCCGCTTGTGAAAGAGTATCCGACCGTCGATGCCTATCGCCTGCCCAATGATACGGAAATGGCGGCATCGTCGCTCGAAAACCTGAGTTCCGTTCCCCTGCCCTATGCCCGCCCCGTGCAGTAGACGCATCCCATGTATAATCCCCCATCCCCCATACCCGTCTCGATCGTCACCGGCTTTCTCGGCGCCGGCAAGTCGACGCTGCTCAACCGCCTGCTGAAGGACCCGGCGCTCCAGGATGCCGCCGTCATCATCAACGAGTTCGGCGAGGTCGGCATCGATCATCTTCTGGTCCAGAGTTCCGGCGATTCGATCATCGAGCTGTCCAACGGGTGTCTTTGCTGCACGGTGCGCGGCGAACTGATCGACACGCTCGCCGATCTCCTCGACAGGATCCAGACGGAAAAGGTGAAGCCGGTCAGCCGGGTGATCATCGAGACCACGGGTCTCGCCGATCCTGTGCCCGTGCTGCTTGCCATCATGGCCCATCCGGCGATTGCCGCCGCCTTCCGCATAGACGGCGTCGTCACCCTCGTTGACGCTTTGACAGGCCCCGAGACCCTTTCCCGCCATGAAGAGGCCGCGCGCCAGGCAGCCGTCGCCGACCGGCTGGTCATTACAAAGACCGATCTTTCAGAACCCGAAGCGCGTGGTGATCTCGTGGAAAGCTTGAAGACGCTGAACCCGATGGCCGAGATCATGGATGCTTCCGACGCGGCCGCGTCCACGCCCGCGCTGCTGGTCAGCGGGCTTTTCGACGCTGCCCGCAAGAGCGCTTCCGTCGGCGAGTGGCTATCTGCGGAAAGAGATGGCGGCGCCCATCACCACCATCACCACGACGTCAACCGGCATGGCGCGCACATCCGGGCCTTTGCGCTCACGGCCGGCAGGCTGGCATCGCCGGCGGTCATCGCGGCTTTCCAGCACCGGCTCGCCGCCGAATACGGTGACAGACTGCTGCGGCTGAAGGGCGTGGTGGCGCTTGCCGGCGACGACCGGCCGCTCGTGGTTCACGGCGTGCGCGACACGGTCTATCCCGCAACCCGGCTTGAGGCATGGGAGGAAACGCCGGCAACGCGTCTTGTCGTGATCACCAGCGATCTCGCGGAAACCGCGGTGCGGGAGCTGTTCGAGACCTATCTCGACCGGCCGGGCATCGACCGGCCAGACCGGACGGCGCTCGAAGACAACCCGCTTTCGGCCTTCGGCTTCAAATACTAGAGCGCCTTGCGTCTATTCGGACGCACAAGGGACGCTCTAACCTATTGAATCTACGCATCGTGCTTTCCGCGTTCGATCACAAAGCGGTGGCCGGTTTGCGTCGTTTCCGAAGCGATCAACCGGTGGCCGTTCTCATTGCACAAATGCGGAATATCGATCACGGCCAGCGGATCGCTGGTCTCGATCGCCAGCACCGCGCCCGGCGCAAGTCGGGCCAGGCGCTTCCCGGCCTTCAACGCAGGCAGCGGGCATTTCAGCCCGCGAAGATCATAGACATCCGCTGTCCGTCCGGCCGCGCTCACCAGAACTTCCAGAAGGGCTTGTCCTTCTTCTGCGGCTCCTCCGCATAGGCCGCCATCGGGCTTCTCTGCGGGATCGGCACATCGGAGACGGCCGGCATCTCGGCGGGCGCGTCAGGGATGGCGGCGGTCTGGGTCGCGGTGTCGACTTCAGGCGTTTCCAGCGGGCCGTATTTCGTCAGACGGTACTGCTCGATCGTGACGTAGCGACCGGCCTCGAGCGAGGAGCCCGTCGGCTGGTAGAGCGGATCGGTCGGGTCCTCGCGCTTGTCGGCAACGAGGGCCTTGCGCTCCGCCTCGCTCGGATCAAGCCAGACCTTGTCGTCATTCTTCGCCAGCGCCTTTTCGAAAGCGTCCTGGTAATCGGTGCGGTAGTCGGCCAGCGCCATCATGTATTGCGAGGGGATATTGGAGGCAAGCGCCGGGCAGGACTGGTCGGAGGCAAGCGACCCGCCATTGGCGGGATCCTTGTTGAAGACGTATTTGCCGCCGCAGACATCGACATCGGGAACCTGCCTGGTCACTTCGAAATAGTCATAGCCCTCCTTCAGCATCTGCCAGAAGGGATAGTTCTCGTTGAAGCGGTGGCGCACCATGTTTTCCGCGGTCATGCGGAAGGGATAGGCCTGCAGCATGATCGCCTGCTGGCCGCCGGAAAAGGCGTCGCGGGCAAAAGCGAAGATCTCGAGGATCTGCTCGTCGGTCATCGAATAGCAGCCGCGCGAGGAGCAGGCGCCATGGATCATCAGGTCGGACCCGGTCAGCCTGTTGGCGCGGTCGTAGCGGTTCGGATATCCGGTATTGATGGCGAGGAAATACTGGGAATAGGGGTTGAGAAGCCCCTTGGACAGCGGATAGAAGCCCTCGGGCGCCTGGCGGTCGCCTTCCTTCTTCTTCGGGCCGAGCTTGCCGGACCAGGCGCAGATCTCGTAGGTTTCGAGCTCGCCATAGGTGCCGTCGCGCTTCTGCTTCCAGATCTCGAGAATGCCCTCTTCCTTGAAGATCCGGATGGTGATCGGCGCGAGCTTGTCCATGTCCTGGGCGCGCATCTTTGCGACCATGGCAGATGGCAAAGCGTAGTTCATCTTCTCCTGCACGGTGGAGAAGTCGGTACTGTCGAAAAAGCTGTTGCAGCCCGTCAGCGCCAGTGTGGCGAAAACCATGGGGGCCAGGACGTTCAAACGCATGGATAGAACCTGCCGGATTTTGCCTCGAAACGCAACGTCTCGGCCGTTGCGCGATCAATGATCATAATGCACAGCCAAACTTCAAGAAAGCGTTAACCGTTTCAGAGGCCCCGCGCAACCGGGCGTCTCCTCACCTTTCCGGCATTGCCGCAGGGGTCTAGAGATTGCGTCCGATCGCGAGGAACTTCTGCCGCCGCTCGTTGCGGACCTCATCCGCCGACAGGCCGTCGAATTCTGCGAGCCCTTCGGCGATCTGGTCGCCCGAGGCGTCGATTACCGTTTCCGCGTTGCGGTGCGCGCCGCCCACCGGCTCGGCAATGATCTCGTCAACCACGCCGAAGTCCTTGAGGTCGTGTGCGGTGATCTTCATGTTCGTCGCCGCTTCCTTGGCGCGGGCGGAATCGCGCCACAGGATCGAGGCGGCCCCCTCGGGCGAGATTACCGAATAGATTGCGTGCTCCAGCATGTAGACGCGGTTTGCGGCGGCAATGGCGATCGCGCCGCCGGACATGCCCTCGCCGATCACCAGCGTGATCATCGGCACGCCGATCCGCAGGCACATCTGGGTCGAACGGGCGATCGCCTCGGCCTGGCCGCGCTCCTCGGCGCCGATGCCGGGATAAGCCCCCTGGGTGTCGACCACGGAAATGACCGGCAGGTTGAACCGGTCGGCAAGCTCCATCACCCGGATCGCCTTGCGATAGCCTTCCGGACGCGGCATGCCGAAATTGTGCTTCAGCCGGCTTTTGGTGTCATGGCCCTTCTCCTCGCCGATGACGGCGACGGGGCGTCCGCGAAAACGCGCGAGACCGGCCTGGATGGCGGCGTCCTCGCCGAAATTACGGTCGCCGGCGAGCGTGGTGAAGTCGGTGAACAGGCGCTTGGCATAGTCGACGAAATGCGGGCGCTGCGGATGGCGGGCAACCTGCGCCTTCTGCCAGGGCGAAAGCTTTGCGTAGATGTCGTTCATCGCCTCGCTGACGCGGGTTTCGAGACGCGCGATCTCCTCGGAGGTGTCGATGCTCTCGCCTTCGGAAGCGAGCTTCTTCAACTCGATAATCTTGGCTTCCAGATCGGAAATCGGCCTTTCGAAATCGAGATAGCTGTACATTGTCGAACTTTCCGTGGGTTAACTGACGCGCCCGGGCCGCCGCCCTTGAGGCTTTCTCTTTCAATTTAGTGCCGCTTATTCCCGTTTTTTAGCATGTTTTGCAAGGGGGTGATGCATTTCCACCAGTTCGCGCAACCGTTCTTCCAGCACATGGGTGTAGATCTGCGTGGTCGATATATCGGAATGGCCGAGCATTTCCTGCACCGCGCGCAGGTCCGCGCCGTTTTGCAGGAGATGGCTGGCGAAGGCGTGGCGCAGCACGTGCGGGGAGATTGTCGCGGTCCTCAGACCGGCCCTTGCCGCAAGCCCCTTGAGGTCGCGGGCAAAGACCTGACGCGGCAGATGACCGCTCGCACTCCGTGAGGCGAAAAGATGGGGATTGTCATCGCCCGTTTCGTCCGCGCGCGCCTTGCGCTCGGCGTCGAAGGCCATAAGCGCTGCGTGGGCGCGCACCGAGAGCGGCACTGCGCGCTCCTTGTTGCCCTTGCCGCGAATGGTCAGGAACCGCTGGCTGGGCTTCAGCGCGCCGGCCGGCAGCGTGACCAGTTCGGAGACCCGCATGCCGCTGGCATAAAGCGTTTCCAGAAGGGCGGCCATACGCATGCGCTCGAATTGCCCCGGCCCGGGCTCACGGGCCTCAAGCGCCGCCCGTTCCAGAAGCCTGTCGACATCCCTGACCGAGAGCGTCTTCGGCAAGGGACGCGCCTTTTTCGGCGCATCGATCACGCCCGTCGGATCATCCGCGCGCAGGCCCTCGCCATAGAGAAACCGGTAGAACTGGCGCAGTGCCGAAAGCCTTCGCGACTGGGAACTTGCGGCGAAGCCGCGTTTGCCGAGGGCCGAGAGATAGGCGGTGATGTCGGCGCTTGTCGCGTTGTCGGCGGCAATGCCGCAATCGATCAGGAAATCGCGAAAATCGTCGAGGTCACGCTGATAGGCGGCAAGCGTGTTGGTGGCCGCGCCGCGTTCGGCGCTCAGCATTTCGATGAAGGCTTCGATGTGGGCGCCCGAAAGGTCCAATGATGTAATCCGTGTTGAAACCCTAAATATTCGACGCTCGGCTTGACGCCCTTCCGGCATTTGCCGATACGTGACTGAAAAGAATGGGCGCAATATGAACGCAAAGCAAGATACGGGCAAAACGGGACTGAGGGACAGGGCGCTTGCCGGGCTTGCCGGCCGCAACCTGATCCTCGTCGGCCTGATGGGCGCGGGCAAGAGCGCGATCGGCAAGCTTGTCGCCAATGCGCTCGGCCTGCCCTATGTCGACACCGACCACGAAATCGAGGCGGCCGCGCGCATGACGATTTCCGACCTCTTCGCCCAATATGGCGAGCCGGAATTCCGCGCGCTGGAAACCAGGGTGATCGAACGCATTCTCGCCGAGGGGCCGGCGATCGTATCGACCGGCGGCGGCGCCTTCATCAATCCCGACAACCGCGAACTGATTTCCCGTTCCGGCCTTTCGATGTGGCTGAAGGCGGACCTCGAGACGCTTTGGGACAGGGTGCGACGCCGCCAGACAAGGCCGCTTCTGAAGACCGAAAATCCGAAGCAGACGCTGAAAGACCTGATGGACAAGCGCTATCCGGTCTATGCCGAGGCGGACATGACCGTTCTTTCGCGCAATGTCCGTAAGGAAACGGTGATGCGCGACGTGCTGAAGGCCCTGGCGGCCCTTGACGGAGGAAATACGCGTGAAGAGTAAAGAGACTGCCGACAAGCGGATCGTTCGCGTTGATCTTGGCGATCGTTCCTACGACATATTGATCGGATCCGGCCTGCTGCAAAGCGCCGGCGGCGAGACGCTCGCCCGGCTTGACTGCCGCAAGGCGGCCATCATCACCGACGCCCATGTCGCGCCCCGCTATCTCGACATGCTCACCGAGAGCCTGCAGACCGACGGCATCGAAACCTTCTCGCTGACGCTTGCCGCGGGAGAGAAGACCAAAAGCTTCGAAAACCTCCACACCGCCGTCGATTTCATCCTCGATGCCCGGATCGAGCGCTCGGACGCCGTGATCGCGCTCGGCGGCGGCGTGATCGGGGATCTGGCGGGCTTTGCAGCGGCGATCGTACGCCGGGGCGTGCATTTCATACAGGTTCCGACCTCGCTTCTCGCGCAGGTGGATTCCTCGGTCGGCGGCAAGACCGGCATCAACACCCGCCAGGGCAAGAACCTCGTCGGCGCCTTCCACCAGCCGCATCTGGTGCTCGCCGATACCGATACGCTCGACACGCTCTCGCCGCGCGAATTTGCAGCCGGTTATGCCGAGGTGGTCAAATACGGGTTGATCGACCAACCCGATTTCTTCCACTGGCTGGAAAAGAACCGAAAGGCCGTCTTCGCAGGCGGCGCGGAGCGGGCGGAGGCGATCGCGCGGTCCTGCGCGGCAAAAGCCGCCGTCGTTGCCGCCGACGAACATGAGAACGGCGTGCGCGCGCTGTTGAACCTCGGTCATACATTCGGCCATGCGCTGGAGCGAGCAACCGGCTATGACAGCGCCCGGCTTGTCCATGGCGAGGGCGTTGCCATCGGCATGGTGCTGGCGCACGAATTTTCCGCGCGCATGAACCTGGCAAGCCCGGACGACGCCAAACGGGTTACCGCGCATCTGAAGGATGCCGGGCTTCCCACCGCGCTCGGTGATATTGACGGCGAGCTGCCGCCGCCCGATATATTGATGGATGCAATCGGGCAGGACAAAAAGGTAAAGGGCGGGAAACTGACCTTCATTCTGACGCGCGGCATAGGCGAGGCCTTTATCGCCGACGATGTACCGCCGTCAGAGGTGCTGGCATTCCTGACGGAAAAACAAGCGCAATGACGTTGAGCGATCTATCGCATTTCTTCGCCGAATACTGGGGACTGATGGCCACGATCGTCGGGCTGATCGTCGTTTCGGCATTCTTTTCCGGCTCGGAGACGGCTCTGACGGCCGTTTCCAGGGCGCGGATGCACACGCTTGAGCAGCAGGGCGACAAACGCGCCGGTTTCGTCAATGTTATGATCAACCGCCGCGACCGCCTGATCGGCGCGCTTCTGATCGGCAACAACCTGGTCAACATTCTCGCCTCGTCGCTGACGACAACGCTTTTCCTCAGCATTTTCGGTGCCAACGGCGTGGCCTATGCGACGCTGATCATGACCACGCTTCTGGTCGTCTTCGCCGAGGTTCTGCCGAAAAGCTGGGCGATTTCCGCGACAGACCGGTTCGCGCTCGCCGTTGCACCGCTGGTGCGCGTTCTGTTCTTCGTCATCGGCCCGCTGTCCAGCCTCGTCAACATGATCGTGCGTGCGATCCTCGGCGTTTTCGGCGTGACGCTGACCAAGGGCACCGAAATGCTGACCGCCCATGACGAGATCCGCGGCGCCGTCGACCTGTTGCACCGCGAGGGTTCCGTGATCAAGGCCGACCGCGACCGGCTCGGCGGCGTGCTCGACCTTGGAGAACTCGAAGTTTCCGACGTGATGATCCACCGCACGGCCATGCGCGCGGTCAATGCCGACGACCCGCCGGAAGCGGCGGTCAAGACCGTGCTGGAAAGCCCCTATACGCGGCTTCCCGTCTGGCGCGGGTCGATCGACAACATCATTGGCGTCGTTCATTCCAAGGACCTGTCGCGGGCGCTCGCCGAGCCGCATGCGGCGCCCTCGACAATCGACATCGTCAAGGTGGCGCAGAAGCCGTGGTTCGTGCCCGATAGCACCAATCTGAAGGACCAGCTCAACGCCTTTCTGCGCCGCAAGGTGCATATCGCCGTCGTCGTCGACGAATATGGCGAGGTGCAGGGCATCGTCACGCTGGAAGACATTCTGGAGGAAATCGTCGGCGACATTTCCGACGAGCACGATCTGGAGATTTCCGGCGTGCAGCAGGAAGCCGACGGCTCGATCGTCGTGGACGGCACGGTTCCGATCCGCGATCTCAACCGCGCGCTCGACTGGAACCTGCCGGACGAAGAGGCCACCACAATCGCCGGTCTCGTTATCCATGAAAGCCAGACGATCCCGGAAGAACGCCAGTCGTTCACCTTCTACGGCAAGCGCTTCATCGTGATGAAGCGCGAGAAGAACCGGATTACAAAGCTCAGGATCCGTCCGCTTGGCGGGGCAGCCGCATCGCCGGCGGAATAAGGTTTGGGGCATGGCTAAACACCTCAGCGTGTTGGCGAACCTCTAGCCCCTCTCCACGTCATCCTCGGGCTTGTCCCGAGGATCTATCCACCTGTCCATCCGAGCGGAGTTACCATCGCGCAACGCATTGTCACACCTATTCGACACGCCCGCCGCGTGCTGACGTGATCAGATGCTCGGGACAAGCCCGAGCATGACGGCGGAGAATGGGGCTGGCTTGTCGGCAGTCAGGGCCTGCTAAACGTCCCATCACCAGCGCGTCTTCTCACCCGGCGCGGCCGCTTCGATGGCGAGTGCATGCAGTCCGTTTTCGATTTCGCCGGCGAGCGCCTCATTGACGGCACGATGTCGTGCCACTCGGCTTAGTCCTTCGAACTTGTCGGAGACGATCCGAATCCTTAAATGGGTGATTTCGGGGGCATCCGGCTCATCATAGTGCCCGGCATGCTGGGCACTTTCATCCATAAGCACCAGCCGTTCGGGGTTGAAGAGGCTTTTCAGCCTGGTTTCGATTTCGGCGGTTGACGACACTGTCTGCTCCTGATCTGTCCCTGTTTCGCGCGCCAGCGCGTTAACGGTTCAGGAAGCCAGTAAGAAATCCCGTTGTCAATTCTTGTTGTGGCGGGATCACAAGGTCATAATCGAGCGCCATGAATCTTGACTCCAAATATTTCGATCGTCTGCGCACCAAACGCAAGCGCCCGGCATCTGCCAAGGCCGAGTCCGAAGCCGCTGCCGCCGTCTGCCAATGGGACGGCTGCAACAAGCCCGCAAAACACCGCGCACCCGTCGGCCGCAATGCCGAGGGGCAGTTCTTCATGTTCTGCTTCGAACATGTGAAGGCCTACAACAAGGGCTACAATTATTTCGACGGCCTGTCCGACGGCGAGATCGCCCGCTACCAGAAGGAAGCGCTGACCGGCCATCGTCCCACCTGGACCGTCGGCGTCAACGGCGCGGCGCGCAAGACGCCGCTCAACGGCTCGAAAAAGGCCGGCAACACCGCGTCATTTTCGCGCATGCGCGATCCCTTCGGCTTTGTCGATGACGGCAAGGAGGGCGCGCCCAGACGGCCGCGCCACCAGCGCAAGCTGAAAACGCTGGAATCGAAAGCCTTCGACACGCTGGGCCTCACCGCGGAGGCAACGCCCGACGACATCAAGAAACAGTACAAGGCTCTGGTCAAGAAGCACCATCCCGACGCCAATGGCGGCGACCGCGGCTCGGAGGAAACTTTTCGTGCCGTGGTGCAGGCATACCAATTGTTAAAGCAGTCCGGCTTCTGCTAGACCGTTTTTGACCGAAAGAGCAGCACAGACGTTTGAGCGGCGCTTTTTGAGAAAGGCCGCGCTGGAGACATGATGAGCAAGATTGAACTGGACTATTCCAACGCACCGGATACGACGGTTTCGGTTCGCGAAACATTTGGTATCGATGTCGACCTGACCGTTCCCGCCTATTCGGCGGACGACCCTTACGTGCCGGACATCGACCCCGACTACCTTTTCGATCGCGATACCACGCTCGCCATTCTCGCAGGCTTTGCCCACAACCGCCGCGTCATGGTCTCCGGCTATCACGGCACCGGCAAGTCGACCCATATCGAACAGGTCGCCGCGCGCCTGAAATGGCCGTGCGTGCGCGTCAATCTCGACAGCCATGTCAGCCGTATCGACCTTGTCGGCAAGGATGCGATCGTCGTGCGCGATGGCCTGCAGGTCACCGAATTCAAGGACGGCATCCTGCCCTGGGCCTATCAGCACAATGTCGCGCTCGTTTTCGACGAATACGACGCCGGCCGCCCGGACGTGATGTTCGTGATCCAGCGCGTGCTGGAAAGCTCCGGCCGCCTGACGTTGCTCGACCAGAGCCGCGTCATCAGCCCCCACCCGGCCTTCCGCCTGTTTGCCACCGCCAACACGGTCGGCCTCGGCGATACGACCGGGCTCTATCACGGCACGCAGCAGATCAACCAGGCGCAGATGGACCGCTGGTCGCTGGTGACCACGCTCAACTATCTGCCGCATGAACAGGAAGTCGCGATCATCCTCGCCAAGGTGAAGAGCTTTGCCGCCAGCGAGGAAGGTCGCGAGACGATCTCCAACATGGTGCGCGTCGCCGATCTCACCCGTTCGGCCTTTGTCAATGGCGATCTTTCCACCGTCATGAGCCCGCGCACCGTGATCAACTGGGCGGAGAACGCGGAAATCTTCGGCGATGTCGGCTTTGCCTTCCGCGTCACCTTCCTCAACAAGTGCGACGAACTCGAGCGCACGCTGGTCGCCGAGCAGTATCAGCGCGCCTTCGGCGAGGAGCTGAAGGAAAGCGCCGCCAACGTCGTCATCAGCGCCTGAGGAAAAACCCATGGCCGGCCCCGGCGACAATCGAAAGACCAACCCGCACGCGCCTGTGGATCTCGAACCGCTGCACCGCGCCGTTTCCGGCTGCGTGCGCGCGATTTCGGGCGACCGGGAGGCCGAGGTCGTCTTCTCGCGCGACCGGCCGGGCATGAGCGGCAGCCAGATTCGCCTGCCGGAATTCTCCAAGCGTCCAACGGCAAGCGAGCTTGCCGTTGTCCGCGGGCTTGGCGATTCCATGGCGCTTAGAATGGCCTGCCACAATCCGGTGACGCATGCGCAGATGGCGCCGAGCGGCAGCGATGCCCAGGCGATCTTCGACGCGGTCGAACAGGCGCGGGTGGATTCGATCGGCGCCAAGCGCATGCCGGGCATGGCGCGGAACCTTGCCGCCATGCATGCGGAGAAATACGACAAGGCCAATTTCGCCGCGATCGACCGCAAGGAGGACGCCCCGGTCTCCGAGGCCGTGGCGATGCTGGTGCGCGAGAAGCTTTCGGGCGAAAAGCCGCCGGAATCAGCCGGTCAGGTGCTGGACTTCTGGCGCGATTTCATCGAACAGAAAGCCTCCGTCGATCTCGACAGGCTGGCCGAGACAATCGACGACCAGCATGCCTTCGCCCGCACGATCCGCTCGATCCTCTCCTCCATGGAACTCGCCGACGACTATTCGGACGAGGACATGGAAAGCGAGAACGAGGAGGAAAACATCTCCGACGAGGAGCAGCCGCGTTCCGAACGCCAGAATGACGAGCAGTTCGACGAGGATGCCGGCAATGATTCGGCGCCTGCCGATGAAAGCGACGACAGCGACGAGGAGATGGACCAGGGCGAACTCGACGGCGCGGAAGTGGCCGATACCGAGCTCGACGAGGATGCCGACCCAGATAGCGAGGTCGCCGGCGAGACCAAGCGCCCGAATACCCCCTTCGACGACCTGAACGAGAAGGTCGACTACAAGGTCTTCACGGAAGAGTTCGACGAGGAGATCAGAGCCGAGGAGCTTTGCGACCAGGAAGAGCTGCAGCGCCTGCGCGGCTATCTCGACAAGCAGCTTGCCCATCTTCAGGGCGCCGTCGGAAGGCTCGCCAACCGCATGCAGCGCCGGCTGATGGCCAAGCAGAACCGCTCCTGGGATTTCGATCTCGAGGAGGGTTACCTCGATACCGCCCGCCTGCCGCGCATGGTTATTGACCCGATGCAGCCGCTTTCCTTCAAGATGGAGCGCGATACCCAGTTCCGCGACACGGTGGTTTCGCTGCTGATCGACAATTCCGGTTCGATGCGCGGCCGCCCGATCACGGTTGCGGCCACCTGCGGCGACATTCTCGCGCGCACGCTGGAACGCTGCGGCGTCAAGGTCGAGATCCTCGGCTTCACGACAAAGGCCTGGAAGGGCGGACAAAGCCGCGAGAAATGGCTGGAGGAGGGCAAGCCGGCGACGCCCGGTCGCCTCAACGACCTGCGCCACATCATCTACAAATCCGCCGACAGCCCCTGGCGGCGCTCGCGCGCCAATCTCGGCCTGATGATGCGCGAGGGCCTGCTGAAGGAAAACATCGACGGCGAGGCGCTGATCTGGGCCCA
>NZ_CFHTCS010000082.1:0-14703 GCF_984369615.1 Martelella sp.
TGCCGATGTACACCAATGCCGCGGGAGTCATCCCGATCGTCGAAGCCCTTCTGGGCAAGGGCGCCGCCCTTGGCACGACGCTTGCCTTCATGATGTCGGTCATTGCGCTTTCCCTGCCCGAGATGATCATCCTCAAGCAGGTGCTGACCTACCGGCTGATCGCGGTTTTCATTGCGGTCGTTTCCGCCGGCATCCTGGCCACGGGCTTCTTGTTCAACCTCATCCTCTGAAAGGAACGATTATGAAATCAATCAGGATTTATGGCCCCGGCTGCAAACGTTGCGAAACGACGGAGGCCATGGTGAAAGACGCCGCCGAGAAGCTCGGCATTGCCGCTGAAATCGAAAAGGTGAGTGATCCGAGGGCAATAGCGCTGGCGGGCGTGATGTCGACACCGGGCATATCGATTGACGGCAAGCTCGTGCACACGGGAGGACTGCCGGACAAGGCCAAACTCGAAGCCTGGCTGTCTGCATAGTCTGAAGGAACGGGCATATATTCCCGGCAGATTATGCCGACGCGTCGGCGCGGACGCCCCCGGTTTTACCTGAATACCGATTGCATTGGATCTTCGCGATGCCCCCAGTGCGCCGCTGCAATTCCCAATATGGAACCGTCGTCGGGAATACGGTTCGTTCGTCCTTCGTCGTGACGGAAAACCGGAAGGAATGGGAGATCGCGCTCCGCCATTTCTCGGACGTTCCTGCTTCAGATGCCGATGAGGGCAGGCGCAGCCGCGTTTGGCGCCGGTCCGCGTTTCCGTGAAACGGATCTAGCGGAGCAGTTCGAGTACCGACGCCAGGAACATGCGGGCGCCCGCGATACTGTCTTCGGTCTTGACGAATTCGGCTTCGTTATGGCTCAGGCCATCACGGCAGGGGACGAAAATCATCGCCGAGGGGGCATGGCCCGCCATGAACAGCGCGTCGTGAAAGGCCCCCGAGACCATCGAAAGGGTCTTAAAACCGGCCTTTTGCGCCGCGACCTGCAATGCTGCAACCACGTCTTCCGCAAATGTCACCGGCGCCATATCCGCGGTTTTGCGGATGGAGGCGGAGACACTCTCCGTTTCCGCTGCCTCCGCCAGTCGTTCCCGGACATCTGCTTCCAGCCGGTCGAGAACCGTGGCTTCGGGATGACGAAGGTCGATCGTGCAGGACGCCGTCGCGGGAATGGCATTGATGCTGCCGGGCGTCACCGTAATCCGGCCGACCGTGAAGCGGGTCCCGGCGTTTTCCGGCATCACGGTTGCGTAAAGCGCTGCAAGCCCCGCCGTCAATGCCTTCAGAGGATCGCGACGGTATTCCAGTGCGGTGGTGCCGGCATGCGCCGTCTGGCCTTCAAACGTTGCCTCCAGCCAGCGCGTACCCTGCACGCCGGTGACAATGCCGATGGGAATCTTCTCGTTTTCGAGCGATGGGCCCTGCTCGATATGAAGCTCAAGATAGGCGCCGACCGGAAATCCAAGCGCGCGGTGGCCGACGTCGGGCGCAAGCGCCTCAATAGTGGCAAGGCGCTCGTCATCGAAGCGGCTAGCATCATCGACAGCCTGCAGTTCCTGCCATGCGGCCGGGATTTTTCCCTCGACGAAAGCGCGCGATCCCATGCAACCGGGCGAAAAACGGCAGCCTTCTTCGTTCGTCCAAGCCACCACCTCGACCGCCCGGGCCGGTTCGAACGCCGCATCGGCGAGACTTTCCAGCACTTCAAAGGCCGTCAACGTTCCGAGCGCGCCGTCGAAACGGCCGCCAGCCGGCTGACTGTCGAGATGCGACCCGATCAGGAGCGGCGGAAGAGCGCTGTCCTTTCCCTCCATGCGGATGAAAAGATTGGCGATGTCGTCCTGAAAGACAGAGAAGCCACGCGCCCTGGCCAATGCCGTGAGCAAAGCACGGGCTTCGCGGTCGCCCGTCGTCAGCGCTTGACGATTGACGCCTCCGCCCGGCGTCGCACCGATTGCCGCGAAGTCGTCGATGCGGGTCAGAAAGCGGTCGCTGTTGATTTCGGGTTTTCGGCTCATCGGGCGGAACCCTCCGCATAGGCAGCACTGTGGAAATCGATTTCCAGCCGCATCGCCTTGCCGAAGACGCCGCTCAGATGAACGCGCTCGCGTTCACCCAGCGTTTCTCCGGCCGCATCCAGCCGGTCCCGCAGCCATGTGGCTTGTGCCGCAAAGGTTTCATCGTTGTGGAGACTGACCCATTCTGCCAGAAGCGGATCGGACATCTTTTGCCGCTCAGCCTGTTTCGACCACGTCCAGTACATCCATTCGGCCGCGAACATGGCGGCAATGGTGTCGATGAAGCCGCCATCACGGGCGATCGCGAGCATTCCATCGCGGAACCGCGCCACCGCCGGATGGTCCAGATCAAATCCCGCCGGTGTGATCCCGCGCGCCGCGAAAGTCCGCTCGAAATAGGCGATCTGGTGGTTGGCAAGTGCGTCCAGCACACCGATCAGCCACCGCCGGTCAGTCATGGTCTCTGCCTTGGCCGTGGCATAGGCGAAAATCGAGATCGCGGTCTCGACGAAAGCGCCTTCGAAAACGAGATAGCGCTCGAACACGGCGTTCGGAAGGGCATCGGCCTTGATGTCCTCGACAAAGCGGTGGGCGACCATCTCGTCGAAGACGGTCCTGTTCTCCCGCAGCATGAAATCGGAGAGCTTTTCCATGTCCCGTCTTCCTCAATCACGGCCCAGCGCTGGACGCGCAGCATCCATGAATGCCTTCACCCGTTCCGGGTCAACCGGATTCCACCAGACGCCGCTTTCCTTCAGAGAGGAAGCCACGATAACGCCATTGGTGCGGGCGAGGATCTCAACGACATTGTCCTTGCTGACGCCCGAACCGACCATCAGCGGCAGATCGGTTGCCGAGCGTACCTCGTCGATCTCCTCGATGGTCGCCGCATTGCCGGTGCGCTGTCCGGTCGCGATCACGACGTCGGCGTCGAAGAAGGCAAGATCGCGGGTCTGTTCGGGGATGGTTCTGTCGGCGGTAATGGCATGGGCGCCGTGCTTGACGTGGCTGTCGGCGAACACCTTGATGTGCTCGGCGCGCAGCAGCGAACGGTAACGCAGCGCCTCGCCCGCGCGTCCTTCCATGAAGCCTTCATTGGCGACGTAGGCATTGGCCCACTGGTTGACGCGGATGAAGCTGGCGTTGCCCGCAAGCGCGATTGCCAGGGCCGGGATAGGCGCATTGGCAAGCACATTGATGCCCAACGGAACGCCGGTCGCCTGCTTGATCCGGTCGGTCACGACCGACATGAAGGCCGCCGTCTCGTGGCCGATATCCTCGGGTTTGGAAAACGGGATGTCACCGTGGTTTTCGATGACGAGACCATCGAGCCCGCCGCCGATCAGAGCGTCCGCATCGCGCATGCAGGCATCATAGATGCCATCGATCGATTGGCCCCTGTAGCGCGGCGAGCCGGGAAAGGGCGGGCAATGGACCATGCCAAGCAGAGCCTTGTCAGCCTTGAATATTTCCCGTATGGCGCTTGAAGTCCCACTTGATATTTTCTGCATAATTGTCTCCAGGAAGCTAAGAAATGCGTGCGTTTGTGATCGGCAATGCCGCCATTGATGAAACCATTTCAGTCGATGGACTGCCCGAGCCCGGCGTCTCCATTCTGGGGCGGATCGCCAGCCGCGATCTCGGCGGCAAGGGCACGAACCAGGCCGTCGTAATGGCGCGCGGCGGCCTTGCAACAACGCTGGTTTCGGCCACAGGTGGGGATTTCCGCTCCGCAACCATTCGCGAGCAACTCGCCGAAGAGCCTGTGGACGCCCGGCTTGTCTGCCTCGGCGGCGTTTCGACCGACTTCTCGATGGTGCTGACCACGCCGGATGGGGAGAATTCCATCGTGACCACCACAGAGGCTGCCGAAGCCCTGCCGCTTGAGGCGGCCCTCGACGTCCTGGGCGAAGCGGCGCCAGGCGACTTTCTCGTGATGCAGGGCAATCTCGGCGCGAAGACGACCGAGGCGCTGCTCAGGACCGGCCGCGAACGCGGCATGGTGGTGGCCTTCAATCCGTCTCCGCTCAGGCCGTATTTCGAATGCCTATGGCCCTTCATCGACATTGCCTTTCTCAACGAGAGCGAAAGCTTGAACCTGACCGGAAGGACAGGACGAGACGCCGCCGAAGCGCTCCACGCCAAGGGTATCCGCCAGGCTGTTCTGACATCCGGCACCGACGGCGCTATACTGAGCACGGCCGGGGGCGCCGTCATTGATGTCCCCGCCGTCAAGACGAAAGCCATTGACACCACCGGCGCGGGTGACACCTTCATGGGGGCGGCGTTGGCCTCCGCGGCGCTCAGGGGCGGCGCGCTCGATGAACGCGCCATCTCCCATGCCGCCGCCGCTTCTGCGCTGACCGTGGCCCGGCGTGGAACCCGCCGCGCCTTTCCCAGTCGGGACGAACTTGCCGAAATCTTCGCCGGCTGAGGGGAGGAGCCGGCGGTTGGGAAGGCAAATCCGTCCCGGTCGCGTCATCCCTTTTCGGCCAGCCAGCCGAGGATGTTCTTCCAAAGAATGCCGTAGCCTTCCCATTCGCAGAAGGCCGGCGACAGCCAGTGCGGACCGATATCCGAGGTCCAGACCGCACTTCGTCCCTTGCCGGCCTTGCCCGTTACCAGCAGCGGATGTCCGCCCTGGTCTTCCGGCAGGCGGGCGACGATTTCGATATCGTCCCGCTCACGCAGCTCGACCTCGTTCACACCCAGCATGACCGGCCATTCACCGGAAATGCCGGCAAGCATAGGATGATCCGCCATCAGAATATCGGGCGTCGTGCCTTCCGGGATTTCGACGCGGTCGTCCCAAGGCAGGCAGGTGACCGGCAACACGTCCTCGACGGCGGTCCGCCGCCAACGGGCCTTGCCATCGATGCCCTGGAAGGAGAAATAGCCGCCGCACATCAGCAGTCCGCCGCCCTTTTCGACCCAGGCCTTGATCAGCTTCAGCCGATTGGGAACGGTCTTTGACTGCTGCCAGACGGCCGGCGGCAGAAGCAGCGTATTTGCACCGATGTCCGACAGGATGATGATGTCGTAGGCATCGAGCCCTTCCATTTCGAAGGGAAAATGGTCCGCGGCCTCGTGCGCGGGCATATAGGTCAGTTCGAACGCGCTGCCCTTCAGCGCATCAACGAGCGGCGTTGCGCCGAGATGGTAATGGACGCTGCCGAACTGGTCGAACCCCTTGTAGTGCGTTTCGGAGGTGACCCAGCTTTCGCCGACCAGAAGTACTTTCTTTGTCATTTCAATTCCGTCTTGTTTCGTTGTGATGCAAAGTCGGCATCGAACACGGCGCGCGGATTGTCCTTCATCAGTCGTGTCAGGACGTCGTGGTCAAGGCCGTGGCGTGCCAATCGGGGCAGGAAGTGTTTGAGGATGAAGGCATAACCATTCCCGCCGTAATGCGTCAGCATCATTTTCAGGAACACGTCGTGGGAGAGGAGGATGCGGCCTTCATGGCCGGCATCGACAAGCCTGACGATGGCGCGGGCACATTCTTCATCGCTCGGGCATTGCACCTGCTGGTCGGCATAGAAGAAGTCCATGCCGATCATGTCGTACTCCAGAAAAGCGCCGCGCGCGGCAAGCTCGCTCTGATAGGGGAAATCGTCATGCGACGGGTTCATGTGGCAGAGCACGGTATGTCTCAAATCCGCGCCTTCGGCCGCCGCTATATCCAGCACCTCGTGGCCGAGGCGGAACCACCCCGGCAAGTGCACCATCAGCGGCAGGCCGGTGCGCGCCTGCGCCTGGGCAGCGCCGCGAAGCGACTTGCGCTCGGCTTCGGTAAAGTCGCCTGAAACGCCGATCTCACCGATCAGGCCGATCCGGACACCTGTGCCGTCGACGCCCTCGACCGCCTCACCGACGATCTCGTCCGCGATCGCCTCGGCTGACATGCCCGCGAGCTTTTCGGGGTGGGAGTCCTGCAGATAGTAGCCGGCGCCGATCACGATATTGAGCCCGGTCGCATCCGCAATCCGCTGCATGGCTTCCGGATTGCGCCCGATGCCCTGACAGGTCGGCTCTACGAGCGTGCGCCCGCCTGCATCGAAGAACGATTTCAGCTCCGTGATCGCAAGCTTCTCGTCATCAAGCGTGATGTTGTGCCTGTTGACGAAGGGATCCTGACGCAGTTCGCTCAGGATCTCCATGCAGATGAAGCTGTCCGCCAGGTGCTGGCGTTCCGGTGTTTTCGGCGGGTTCCACCAGCATGTGCAGTCGTTCAGCACATGCTCGTGCATCAGCGTCACGCCCAGCGCCGAAGCGTTCACGGGGCCGTTGACGGTCATGACCTTGCCGGAGCCCGTATGGGCCTCGGAAAGCTCGGTTGCAGACATTACTTACCTCCCTTGCTCCGGCCGAAGCGGAAGTTCGCGCCGAATATCCGGGTATTGAGCCAAATCGCCAGCAGAATGATCGCGCCGGTCACAATCTGGGTGAAGAAGGGCGAGATATGCATCAGGATCAGGCCGTTGCCGATGACGGCGATGGTCATCGTGCCGAGCACCGTGCCGAGGATCGTGCCGCGCCCGCCCATGAGCGACGTCCCGCCGAGAACGACGGCGGCGATCGCCTGGAGTTCGAACCCGACGGCCGCATTGGATGAACCGGAGCCGAGGCGAGCCGCCATCAGCAGGCCGGCAAGGCCACAGGCAAGACCGGAAAGAACGTAGACCGACATCAGCACGAATTTCGCAGGCATGCCGACGCGACGGGCCGCTTCCAGATTGGAACCGATGGCGACGACCTGACGGCCATAACGGGTCTTCGAGATGACGATGTAGCCGATGATGGCCACGATAACCGCGATGATCGCCGGAAAGGGAATGCCGAATAGCTCGCCACGGCCGAGAAACAGGAAGCCGCCCACATCGCGGATCGGGATCGAGTACCCTTTGGTGAGATAAAGCGCGAGGCCGCGGAAGATCGAAAGCCCGGCCAATGTGACGATGAAGGCGGGAATGCCCTGATAGGAAACGAACCAGCCCTGGAACAGGCCGATCAGCGCCCCGAGCGCCAGCATTGCCACGATGGCGAGCGGCCACGGCATGCCCGCCGCGATGATCATCGCGACCACGGCGTTGATGACGGCGATCACCGAGCCGACCGAAAGGTCGATGCCGCCGGTAATGATCACGAATGTCATGGCGATGGCGACAATCAGGATCGGAGCGGCCTGCCGGACGACGTTCAGCAGGTTCCCTGCCGTCAGGAACGTGTCGGTGCTCAAGGAGAAGAACACGACGCAGACGGCAAAGAAAAAGGCGATGGAGAGCACCTGGGCGTTCTCGCCGAGAAAATCGAGAAGCGGCGAGCCCTTGGCGCGTTCGGTATAGGCGCTCAATGTTTTTGTCCCCCGACGATAAGTTGGACGAGGTCTTCAAGGCTTGTGTCGCCGATCATGCGTTCGGCAACCTTGGTGCCTTCATACATGACGGCAATGCGATCGCAGACGCGGAAGAGGTCCTGCAAGCGGTGGGTGATCAGAACAACGGAGACGCCCTTGGCCTTGACGCGGTTGATGAGGTGAAGCACGGCTTCCACCTCGGCCACGGCCAGCGCCGACGTCGGCTCGTCCATGATCAGGACTTTCGGCTGGAACGAGGCCGCGCGCGCGATCGCGATCGCCTGACGTTGACCGCCGGAGAGCTTCTCCACCTTCGCGGAAAGGCGGGGGATACGGATTTCCAGCGCCTCGAGCATGCGCTCCGCCTCGGCCGTCATTGTCTTTCGGTCAAGAAACAGCCCGTTGGAGATTTCGCGTCCGAGGAACAGGTTGCCGACGACATCGATATGGTCGCAAAGGCTTAAATCCTGGAACACCATCTCGATGTTGCGGTTTCGGGCATCGGCGGGACCGGTCAGAGCAACCGTTTCACCGGCAACCCTGATGGTGCCGCCGTCCGGAATATAAGTGCCCGAAATGATCTTGGTGAGGGTCGATTTCCCCGCGGCGTTGTCGCCGACGAGGCCAAGGCATTCGCCGGGGTAAAGATCGAGATCAACACCGCGCAGCGCCTGGTGGGAGCCGAAAGTCTTGGTGATGCCGCGCAGGGAAATGGTGGGTTCTTTTGATGGGCCGTCCGGCGAGCGGAGGGGGGTATCCCCTCCGCCGCCTGCAGCGCCAGCGTGCCGGAGATCAGACATCATTTAAAGATAGCGCGGTAAGGTTCTACATTGGTTTCGTCGACGATCGTGACAGGCACCGAGATCGAGGCCTCGACATCATCGCCGTTGGCGATATCGTTGAGCGCCTCCACGGCGGCAGCTCCCATCAGCGACGGATCCTGCTGGATGACAGCGATCAGGAAACCGTCATCAATGGCGTTGATGGCCTGAGCCGTCAGGTCCCAGCCGAAGATCTTGATGTCGTTCTGCTTGCCCTGGCTTTCGACGGCGGCAATCGCGCCCATCAGGGCCGGCTCACCGGTCGCGTAGATCGCCGTCAGATCGGGATTTGCGGTGATCAGGTTCTCGGCGGCCGACAGTGCGGTGTCCTGAACATTCTGACCATCAACGACGCCGACGATTTCAATGCCGTCGACGCCCTCAATTGCGTCCTGGAACCCTTCCTGACGAACGTTCTGAATGTAGGAGTTCAAGGCGCCGACGATGCCGACCTTCGCCTTGCCGCCCATGTCCGCCTGGACGTATTCGAGGAAATAGGCGCCGATGTCCGCGCCGGCCTTTGCATTGTCGACGCCGATCTGGGCCTTCTGCGGCCCATCGGGAAGGATCGCGTCGATGGCCACGACCGGAATGCCGGCCTCATCGGCCTGTTCGACGGCAGGCATGATGCCGTTGACGTCGATCGCGACGACCGCCAGCCCGTCAACGCCTTCCTGGATATAGGTCTCAACGGCATTGTTCTGCATCGCCGGGTCGTTGTTGGCGTTGTAGATCTGCAGGTCGACGCCAAGTTCCTTCGCCTTTTCCTCGGCTCCGCGATTGATGTCGTTGAAGAACAGGGCCTGCTGGTTGATCTGGACAAGTGCAAACGTCTTGTCGGCTGCTTCGGCGGCAGTTGACAGCACGCTGGCGATGACACCGGCGGCAAGAGCCGTCGAAAGGAGTGTTCTCCGCGAAAATCTCGAAGTCATGTGTTCATCCTCTGGTTGGTTTATCTGCGTCGCGTTTTTTCGATCGCCGGCGGCGCGACGGAACTCCGCACGACGATTTCAACGGGCAGCAGTTCTTCCCGCTCAAGGGTTTCGGACTGCTGCCAATCGGTCTGAAGAAGAAGGGAGAGCGCACGCGCGCCAATGGCGCGCACCGGCTGGCGCACCGCCGTCAAAGGCGGTGCAAACAGGTGAAGCGGACCAACGTCATCGAAGCCGACGACAGACACGCGGTCGGGAATGCTTACGCCCTCGGAATAAAGCACCTCGATCATGCCGATGGCGATCTCGTCGGAACTGGCAAAGATGGCGGAGGCCGGAAGCTTCTCGTCGAGAAAGCGCCGCGCCGCATGGCGACCGGCCGCAACCGTGTATTCACCGCAGTAGCGGCGGATCTCCGCCTCCTCGCCGAAACGCTCGCGGAGTCCTTGCTCCAGTCCCGCATGCCGGCGAGCGGTAGAGATCATCTCCTTCGGGCCGCCAACGAAGACGACCTTTTTGTGACCGAATTCGGCCAGATGTTTTCCCGCGAGATAGCCGCCCTGGTGATTGTCGCAGAATAGCTTGGGAACGATGGCACCCGGCACGTCCTCATCGACGATGACGACCTTGCCCGTGCGGTTGATCAGATCAGCAAGCTCGCCGTCATCCGGATGGTTGGTCACGAAGATCAGTCCATCGACATGGTGGTGTTCGATGAGGCCGAGATATTTCATCTCGCGACCCGGCCGGTTGAGCGTTGCATTGAGAGACACGGCGAGGCCAAGCTTGTCCGCTTCCTCCTCGATCGCGGCCACGAGCATGGCAAAGAACGGGTTGGAGATGTCCGGGATGACCAGACCGATCATGTCGGACCGCCCGCGACTCAAGCGCCTTGCATGGGGATTTGGCACATAGCCAAGGTCGCGGATGGCGGTCTCGATGCGGCTACGGGTCTCATCCGGCAGCACCAGCGAGCCGTTCAGGAGACGCGAAATCGTCGCCACGGAAACGCCCGCAGCCATCGCCACATCTTTAAGGCCCGGTGCCTTTGCCATTTTGTTCACCCTCGGAAGACCTTCGTGACCTTCTCATTGAGATTGTAAAGCGATTTACTAAACCGCTTTACAAGAAAAGCGCGACTGCGCTCTTTTGTCAATCTGGTTTTTCTCCTGGCCGCACCCTCATCGAGTTCGGCGCGGCAGAGTCGTTAAATCCGACGGCATCCGCCGCACTGTCGAATTCTCGAAGCTGATCGCGGAAATGTCGCCTATCCCATACACGAGGCAGCGCGATTCCCGTCGGGGCAGCGTTCTGTCAGATGGTCGGCAAGATCGGACAATCGTCGAATGTGCCGAAGCTGATCTTCTCGGCAATGGAATTCGGAATCATCGACCCGCTCTCAGCAAGGCCGCCGGCGCCGATCAAGGCGACACGGTATCAACGTTCCAGCCATCGGGCTTGCTGGTTCGTTTGCAATCGAGAGCTTATGGATCACAGGCATATTTTCTCAGAAATCGCGTATCGTTCCAGTGCTTCCAGGCCTGAACCCCACGCCCCGAAACCGAGAGCCCCCACTTGTCGGCAATGGCGCGTCCGTTGGAAAGCGAGATCAGTGCCAGCCACGCGCGTTGGGGGTGAAAGGGCAGCAAGTCTTCACCTTCCAGGCTGCGACGGATGTTGTCCGCGAGGATCGGGCCCTGACGAACGGCGAAGACGCCGGCCTTGGGCCGCGGGTCGGGCAGCGATGCGACATCGCCGGCTGCGAAGACATTGCCGTGGGAGACGGAACGCAGCGCGGCATCCACACGGATGAACCCGGCCGCATCCAGTTCGAGACCCGTCTTGCGAAGCCAAGCCGGAGCGCCGCTCGACGTGGTCCAGACGGCTTCGTCGACCGGAAGTCGCCTGCCATCGCCGGCGATGAGTTCCCTGTTTTCGAATGCGACGACATCGAAACCGGAATGATGTTCGATGCCAGCCTGTTGCAGTGCCGTTTCCACGAGTTTTCGTGTTCTTTTGCTGCGCTCGGGAACAGGGCGAAGCGCGCGGCCTGCAAGCGTGACCTGCACCCGGCCGCGCGCGAACCTCTCACGAAGAGCGAAGGCCATCTCGACCCCCGCGACGCCCTGGCCGACGATCGCGAGGCGGAACGGTCCCTCGTGTTCTTCGGCCAGGGCGTCCAGCTGGGCCAGGCGCTCGGCAAAACTCGCGATCGGCTTCACCGGGATGCCGCCTGAAATACCTGCCGGAAGCGAAGGCGCGGAACCGATATCGACCGAAAGCAGATCGTAGCCGACAACCTGTCCGTTTGCGAGCGATACGCTCCGGCGCCCGGGGTCGATGCCGGTCGCGGATGTTTCCAGAAATGTCACGTCATTGCGATCACACAGAGCGGCCAGATCGATATGAAAATCCTCGAAGCTGTACCGGCCCGCGATATAGCCGGGCAACATGCCGGAATAGGGCGCATGGCGCGAGGGCGACACGAGCACGATCTTCCGGCCATGACCATGTTCGCCAAGCGCGCGGACAACCTCGACATGCGCATGGCCTCCACCGAGCAGGACAACCGGCTTTTCCGTTTCTCGGGTCTCAGGCATGGGGCTGGCCTCCCGGGCCGATGCGATGGACGACGCCGCCCGCAGCTTTCGCATCAGCCTCGTCATGGGTCACGAGAATGACAGGAAGGTCGGCATCGCGCACCTTGGCAAAGACGAGGCTGCGCATCTGGGCGCGCAATTCCGTGTCGAGCTTGGAAAAGGGCTCGTCCAGCAGCAGCAGCCTCGGGCGCGAGACGAGCACGCGCGCAAGCGCGACCCGGGCCTTCTGCCCGCCGGATAGCGTTGCCGGGTCTCGCTTTTCGAAACCGGCAAGATCCATTTCGGCCAGAATACAGGCTGCGACGTGCCGCCGGGCGCGGCGGTCTTTCACGTCGGCGGGAATCGCGAATGCGATATTGGCGCCGACCGACATGTGCGGAAAGAGGAGTGGATCCTGGAACAGGATGCCGGCCCGTCGCGCTTCCGGCGGCAGGGCGAGCAGATCCAAGCCATCGATCGTGACTTCGCCCGCGGTTTCGAACACCGGATCGAGAAAGCCGCCGATGAAAGAGAGCAACGTCGATTTGCCGGAGCCGGAAGGCCCCATCACGGTCAACACTTCGCCGGATGAAACATGCGCTGACAGATCGATCAGCGTGTCGCTGCCGAGGCGGATCACGATGTTGGAAAGTGAAAGGCCGCTTCGGTTATCGCCGTGCCGCATGGTCAAACCCTCATGTCCCGACGGTTCCGGTGGAGGAGAGCGGGCAGAAACGCGGCCAGTGAAAAAGCGATCAGCGGCAGAAGTGTCTGCAGCAGGGCATAGACGCCGATAACGCGGCGATTGTTGCCGGAAGCGAGCGCGACGGCCTCCGTGGTGATGGTCTGCAGTCGTCCCTCGCCGATGAGCAGCGTTGGCAGGTATTGTCCGACCGAAACGGCAAAGCCGACGGCCGATGCCGTCAGGATCGGCCTGATCAGCATGGGCAACCGTATGGTGAACAGAACGATGAGGCGAGAACGCCCGAGCGCTGCGGCGATGATTTCATAGCGCCGGTCGAGCGCCCGCCAGGGGTCTGCGAGCGAGAGAAACACATAAGGCAGCACGAAGACGAGATGAACCAGGACCAGCGCGGCGTAGCGATGCTGGCTGCCGCTGCCGATGAAGAGGAGTTGCAGGCCGAACACGAAGGTAATCTGCGGCACGATCAGCGGCAGGTACAGAATGAAAAGGCTCCGTTCGCCGCCGGTTCGTCCAGCCTGGTTCTCCCTTTCGAGGCAGCCGACCGTCAGCAGGATGGCGATCAGTGTCGAGAAAAAGCCGGTTACAAGCGTGGTGATCAGCGGATCGATCATGCGCGGCAATGCCCTTATCCAGCTGCGGATGGTAAAGTCACGCGGCAAAAGGTCTGGGAACTGCCACAGCCCGGCCACCGACCAGACCGCGAGCAGTATGAGACCGGCAAAAACGGTAGAGCCGAGAATCCCGATGACCACCGCCGAGAATTGCCGCAGCGCCGCATCCCGCGCAAAGCGGCAACCGCGATCCCGCGAGAGCCGAAGCAATGCGGCGCAACACCGTTCCAGCGCGTACCAGACGACAAGCGCTGCAAGCGTCACCGCCAGTTGAACGACGGCGCCGGCGGACGCCATGAAACGAAAGGTGAGATCCGGGTCGCTCATCCATTGCACGAGACGCGTGGCGAGCGTGCCGGGCAGGTTGGGCCCGAGGATCAGCGCGACGTCCACCACCGATGTGGAATAGGCGATGACGGCATAGACGGCAAAACGGATCTGCCGGTAGAGCGCGGGCCACAGAAGGTAGATGAAGCCGGCGATCCGCCCGTAACCGAAGGAGGCCGCCAGTCTGCGGGCAGGGACGAGATCGATCTGCGGCAAGGCGGCGAGTGTGACGAGAAACAGGAAGGGTGTTTCCTTGAGCACCAATCCGGCGATCATCGCCAGTCCCATGGGATCGTGCGGGATCAGGATATCCGGCGGCCGTGCGATGCCGAGAACGGGTGCCGCGAGCCGGACCAGATAGCCTGACGGGGCGATCAGGAAGGCGAGCCCGAAGGCTGCCGCCGCGTGCGGCACGGCAAGAAGCGGCGAAAGCAGATGCTGAAGACGCGACAGCGTCGGCGTTCCGGCAAACCCTGCGATAAAAAGCAGGGTAGCCGCGAGGGAAAGCGCCGTGGTAACCAATCCGGTCATGAAACTCAGTATCGTCGCATCGATCAGCCCCGGCGCTGCAAACAGGCTGGCGAAGGCATCGAGCCCGAAACTGTGGCCGCCGAGTGCAGGCAGGTAACCGAAGGCGGGGAGCAATGTCCCGAGCAATCCGAAGGTTATGGGCAGCACAAGAAGGGCGAGGGTGCCCGCGACAGCGCTTCCGGCGAGGCGCGCCACCCATCGTCCCGTTTCAGCTTGTGCGCCCTGAATGCCCGACACGGATCAGTTGCCGCTTGCGTAGCGTCTGCGCCACTCGGTCTCGATCCTGTCCATCCAGCTCGCATGGGGCTCGGCGATGACCGGTCCCAGCTGATCTGGCGGAAGGGTCGCCACGCCAAGATCGAGCGATTGGAAGGCAGTGCGATTTTCCTCCGGCAGTTTGTCCATGGCAAGAACGGTGGGATCGCCCCAATAGGCCGGGTCCTGCTTGCGCAATTGCGCTTCCGGAGACAGCAGGAAATTGGCGGTCAGCAGGGCAGCTTCCCGGGCATTGGCATTGTAGGGGATGGTGACGAAATGCGTGTTCCCCAGCGTGCCGCCGGAAAAAGTGAAGGAACGCACGGTATCGGGCAATTCGCCCGCCTCGATGCCGGCCGAGGCTTCTGCCGGGTTGAAGGCGAAGATGATATCCAGTTCGCCGTCAGCCAGCTTCTGCTTCATGTCCGGATAGTTTTGCGGAAAGGCACGACCAGAGCGCCACGCCGCTTCATGCAGCTGGTCGAGATAGGCGAAAAGCGGCTCGACGTCACGTTCGAAGGTTTTCTCATCTACCGGATCGTCGAGCTTCGAGGGATCGTCGATC
>NZ_CFHTCS010000083.1:0-14554 GCF_984369615.1 Martelella sp.
CCAGCCGCTGATGATGCGGGTGCTCGCCGATCTGGCGCTCGATGTGGCCGCCGCCGGGGCGCTCTCCTTCCGCCTTGCCGAAAGCTTCGATCGCGCCCGCGACAGTGCCGAGGAGGCGGCTTACGCCCGGGTGATGACGCCGGTGACCAAATACTGGACCACAAAGATCGCGCCCGCCGTTGTGGCCGAGGCGATGGAAGCGATGGGCGGCAATGGTTTCATCGAGGACCGGCCGATCACCCGTCATTATCGCGACGCGCCGGGACTGGCCATGCATGACGGCGCTGGCAACATGATGGCGCTCGATCTGAGGCGCGTCGTCGAGCACGGCAGCGACCTGTTCGAGGCCGTCTTCCAGCTGATCGCGCGCGATCTCGGGGCCTCCGGCGCCAAGATCGTCGAGTTGCTCCGTGCGGCCATGGCGCTGTGCAAGACCCATGAAAGCGCTGCCCGCATCTTCATCGAGCAGCTTGCGCTCGCCGCCGGCGCTGCCGAGCTCTACCGGCTGGGCGCCGGCCGCATCGCCGACGCCTTTCTCGAAACCCGGCTTGCGGCAGGCTGGCGCTCCACCTATGGCATGCTCGATACGCGGTTTGACGCGAGCTATGTCGTGGAACTGCTGTTTCCGGAAATGGACTGAGCTTTCGGCCAAAGGAAAAGGGCCATGCCCTGAGGCATGGCCCTTGTTTTGCTGACCTGCGGCGCTCCGCGAGCGGGGAGGACGCTCAAGCGGATTGCGGGGTCTGCACGACGCATTTGCTGCGCCGGAAACTTGCTCGATTAAAACAGCATAGAGCCGTTGGCGTTGCGGCGCAGTTCGTCGCGCGACTTGCCCAGCTTCTTCAGGGATTCGTCGTCAAGCTTCAGCAGTTCGGCATTGACGAAACGGTTGGCCTGGCTCTGGCGGGCATTGGCAATGTTCTTGTAAGCGCTACGGAAGAAACCCATTTTCAGTTCTCCTTTTCCTGTAGACCGTGCCGGACGACCTTCCGTCCCTCGGTCCATTTCGCTTCGCGGCTATCAGCGCTGATCCCTTTGATCACCGCCGGCGCGAAGCCTTCATCAATCAACTGTCTGGAATATAGACCGTGGCTTCCGCGTCTGGCAGGTGGGAAGCCGAATGGGAGCCATGCAGAAAACGCATGCATATTTCAGGAACTGGCAAAACGCCTGTCATGCTGCACGAATATTATGCAGCAACGCCTGTGTCCGGGCATTGAACCCTTCGCGCTCCGGGATGACCGGGTAAGGCGGATTGTTGTGATGCCGCTTCAAACGCTCTATCGTCGCGCCGATCGAATTGATTGGTGATTTTCATGTTTCAGTCCTTTGACGTTTCCGCCCGCCCGGCGCAGGCCGCCCCGCGCATCAAGGCCCTGCGCGATCTGTTCCCGTCCCTCGGCATCAACGCGGTTCTGGTGCCGCGCACGGATGAGTATCTGGGCGAGTATGTGCCGCTTTCAGCCGAAAGGCTTGCCTTCCTCACCGGCTTCACCGGTTCTGCCGGCGTGGCGCTGGTGATGGAGACGACCGCGATCGTCTTCGTTGATGGTCGGTACACATCGCAACTGAAGATCCAGACCGATCCGGGCCTGATCGCCGGCGGCGATCTCGTCGGCTGTCCGCCTTCTGCATGGCTCGCCGAGAACCGGCCGGAAGGCATGCGGCTCGGCATCGACCCGTGGCTGCATACGCCGAGCGAGGTCGAGCGGCTGAAGTCCGCGCTCGGGGAGATCGGCGGGGAGCTAGTCCTGCTTTCCGAAAATCCGATCGACCGGATCTGGCTGGAACGGCCAGCGCCGCCCGCAACGCCGGTGACCGTGCAGCCACAGAAATTTGCCGGAAAGCCGGCGAAGGAGAAATTGGACGACATCGCGAAAGCCGCGCGCGACAAGCGGGCCGACGCGGTGTTGATCGCCGATTCGACCTCGGTTGCCTGGGCTTTCAACATTCGCGGCAATGATGTCGCCCATACGCCCGCGCCGCTCTCGCGCGCGATCGTGAAGGCGGACGGCAGCGCCGTCCTGTTTCTGTCTCCTGAAAAAGTGTCCGGCGAGGCCAGGGCGCATATCGATGATCTTGCCGAGCTCGAAGCGCCGGAGGCCGTTTCAGCCCGTCTCGAGGCGCTTGCGGGTGCGGCGATCATGCTTGATCGCTCCGCCGTGCCTTATGCCTGTGTGCGGCTCATCGAGGATGCCGGCGGCACGGTGATCGACGCGCCCGATCCGGTTGTTGCCGCCCGCGCGGTCAAGAATGAGGGCGAGCAGGCGGGCACGCGCAAGGCGCACCTGCAGGACGGCGCGGCGATGGTCGCCTTTCTGAGCTGGCTCGACGGCCAGGCCCCCGGTTCCGTCAGCGAGATAACGGCCGCGAGCGCGCTCGAGGCCGCGCGCGCTTCGGTGGGCGAGCGCATGCAGAACCCGCTGCGCGACATCTCCTTCGACACGATCTCCGGCGCGGGGCCGAACGCGGCGATCATTCACTACAGGGTGACCACCGAGACCGACCGGATGCTTCGCGATGGCGAGATGTATCTGGTCGATTCCGGCGCGCAATATCAAAACGGCACGACCGATATCACGCGCACGCTTGCCATCGGGGCGGTGGACGACGAGAAGCGGCGGTTCTTCACGCTGGTGCTGAAGGGCATGATCGCGCTTTCGACGGCCCGTTTTCCGGCAGGCACGCGCGGCATGGATCTCGATCCGCTCGCCCGCATCGCGCTCTGGAAGGCGGGCGTCGACTATGCCCACGGCACGGGCCACGGCGTTGGTTCCTATCTTTCCGTTCACGAGGGACCGCAGCGGCTTTCGCGGCTTGGTACCCCGGAACTGAAACCCGGCATGATCCTGTCCAACGAGCCCGGCTATTACCGGCCCGGCGACTTCGGCATCCGCATCGAGAACCTGCTGCTGGTGAAGGAGGCGGAGCCTGTAGCGGGCGGAGAAATTCCCATGCTCTCCTTCGAGACGCTGACCTGGTGTCCGATCGACTTGCGCCTCGTCATGGCCGACCTTCTGACGCAGGAGGAGCGTGACTGGCTCGACGCCTACCACGCCGAAACGCGCGAGAAGCTGATGCCTCTCGTTGCCGACGACAAGGAGCGGGCCTGGCTTGAAGCGGCGACCCGGCCGCTTGGAGCCCCATCCGTCCATTCGGACGCACAAAGGACGCTCTGATATATTGAATCGACGCATCGGCCCGAAAATCGATTCCGATTTTCGGGCCGATGCGCTAGCCGATGATGAAATAGCGGCAGACCATCACCACCGACCAGCCGACAGCGATCATCGGCAGTGGCGACTTGAAGCGCAGCCCCGTCAGAAGGGCTGCCGCGATCGCAAGCTTGCCCTCCCAGCCGCCGGCATAGAAGGCAGGCGCCACCAGCGTCGTCAGCACTGCCGCCGGTATGGCGTTGAGCGCCGCTTCGGCGCGCGGTGGAATGTCGGAGACCACCGAGAGCAGGACATAGCCGGCAATGCGCGTCAGATAGGTGGCGACCGCCGCGCCGAGAATGACGAGGATCATGTGATCATTGGTGAAATCGCTCATCGCGCGGCCTCCCTGGCCTTGCCGGGCGGCAGGAGGGCGGCAAGCAGGATGCCGGCGAGCGCGCCGATGCTGACATGCCAGGGCGACCCGACCGTGGCATAGGCGAGGATCGAGCCAAGCGCGCTTGCGGCGACGATCGGCAGATAGTTCGGCCGTTTCCTGAAGCCCATGACCAGGCTGAGGAAATAGATCGGCAGCAGGATGTCGAGACCGAGCGCCTCCGGGTTCTTGATGAAGCCGCCGAGCGTGGCGCCGATCAGCGTCATGATGTTCCAGAGAACGTAGAGCACGAGGCCCGCCCCGAGATACCAGGAGAAGGTCACGCGTTCCTGCTCCTCGTGCCGTTTCAGCGCCTCGGCGAATTGCGGGTCGGTCATCAGGAAGAAGGCAACGAGCTTTTTCGGCAGCGAAAAATGGGCAATCACCGGCGTCAGCGCAGCGGAATAGAGCACATGGCGGAAATTGACCGCGACAATCGAGGCGATGATCAGCCAGGGCGCGACCCGCTGGCCGAAAAGCTCGACGCCGACGAGCTGGCTGGCGCCGGCAAAGATCGTCAGGCTCATCACCGCCGTTTCGAAGACGCTCTGGCCTTGCGTGACCGACACCGCGCCGAACAGCATGCCGAAGGGGGCGGCCGAAAGCGCCGGCACGATGCCGGAGCGAAGGCCGCTTGAAAATTCTGAACTCTCTGGCAAGGGGAGGCGACTCCTGATCATTTCGGGCTGGTTCCCCACGGGAAGCGGCGGACAGACTGCGCGAGGGGAGGGAGGCTGTCCACCCGTTTACCGTCTTTGCCATCCGTGCACAAATGAGATGAATTGATAATGCGATCAAACCGGAGGAACGCGTCATGATCAAACTCAGCGCCCGCGAAAAGGCCGCCCTTTCGGAGCGGCTCAGGGACTATTGCGCCGAGGAGCTCGATTGCGAGATCGGCACGCTTCAGGCCGAACTGTTTGCCGAAGTGATCGCCCGCGAATTCGCGCCGGTCTTCTACAACAGCGGCCTGCGCGACGCCGAGGCCCTGCTGATGAAGCGCATGGAAAGCTTCGGCGACGAGATCGCGGCGCTGGAAATGCCGGCCTGAAGCGCTGCACGCAGGCGCGTTTTCTACCCTCGGCGAACGCCGGCAGGCGGCGGGTGGTCGGGTTCGGCCTCAGCCAGCAGAGCCCGCTCTGCCAGCGTTTTCGTCATTTCCGCATAGCGTGATTGCGACCAGCCGCAGGCGCGCACCAGGCATTCCCAGTTTTCCACCGACAGCAGCATCCACAACAGATCGGTTGCTTCCTCTTCCGTCCGTTCCGGCGCGAGACGGCCTTCCGCGACGAGCGCCCGCACGGCGGCCGCGCAACCATGGCGGACCGCGCGCATCCGGTCGTCCCAGGCCTCCGCCGCCTCCCTGTCACTGTCACGCATCGAGCGTAGCGCGACCGAGATCCCGTGTATCTCGGGGATATACCCGGTCCAGGCCTCGATGAAGGCGTGCAGACGCTCCACGCCCGAGCGTGCAGACCGGCTGGGCGCGAGCCGCTCGTCAACATTCTTCACGCGGTCGATGTGCCGTGTCGTGGCCACCAGAAGCTCCGCGCGATTGGGAAAATGCAGGTAAAGCGCCTGGCGGCTGATGCCGACCGCCTTGGCGATATCGGACATGCGCACGGCCTTGTCTCCGGATTCCAGAAGTTTCCAGGCGGTTTCGAGTATGCGCGTTCGCGTATCGGTTTGCTGACTTGACATGGTGTCAATCTATCGTCTATTGACGTCGTGTCAACTTTACATCGTGTCAAGTAAAGCGATTGCATCATTCCTCGAAGGAGAACCGCAATGAAAGTGATCATATTCGGAGCCACCGGCAGCATCGGCCGGCTCGCCGCGGAAGAAATGCTCAAGGCCGGCCACACGGTCTCCGCCTTTGCCCGCCACCCGGAAAGACTGAAGCTCGACCACCCGGACCTCAACCGTATCGCAGGCGATGCGCTGAACGCTGAAGAGGTGCTCAATGCGGTCGCCGGCCATGACGCCGTGGTGATCACCCTGGGCGCAGGAACCGCGCGCAGGAGCGTCATCCGCTCGCAAGGCACGCTGAACGTCATCCAGGCCATGCACGCGCACGGCGTCCGGCGTCTGATCTGCCAGTCGACCCTTGGCGCACGGGAAAGCTGGCCGAACCTGAATTTCTGGTGGAAGCGGGTGATGTTCGGCGCGCTGCTGGCGCCGGTCTTTCGGGATCACGAGCTGCAGGAGCAAATGGTGGCGGCGAGCGGGCTCGACTGGACCATCGTCCGGCCTTCCGCCTTCACCGACGCGGCCACGCGCCGTCCCGTGATCGAGGATGTGTCGCCGGCAGCGCGCGGGCTGGACCTCAAGATCGCGCGGGCGGACCTTGCGCGTTTCCTTTCCCGTCAGCTGGGCGAAACCACCTATCTGGGCCGCGCCGTCGGTCTTTCGAGCTGAAGGAGCGTGGCTTGAATGACAGTATTGCTATTGGGCGCCGGTTTCCTGATGGCGCTGCTGGCCGGCGTCTTCCTCAGCTTTTCCGATTTCGTCATGCGGGGGCTTGCCGAGGCGCCCGACCATGCCGGAGCAGCCGGCATGGTCGGGCTGAACCGGACGGTCTATCGATCGGTCTTCATGGTTCTGTTCACCGGCTTTCTGCCGGTCGCCGCGGCGCTGGCGCTGCTGGCCTTCCTGCAGGGCGCGGGGCCGTCGCGGTTTCTGGTCCTCGCCGGAGCGCTCGCCTATTATTCCGGCGTGTTCGCCGTCACCGGATTGGACAATGTCCCGATGAACAGGCATCTTGCGCTGGTGTCTGCCCGGCCGGACGAGACGGCGGCCTACTGGCCGAATTACGCCCGGCGCTGGACGCGGCTGAACCATATCCGGACCGGAGCTTCGGGCTTCGCCGCGGCATGCTGGCTGGTTGCGGCTAGCATGCACTAGCGCATCGGCCCGAAAATCGGGTCTGATTTTCGGAAAGCCCAAATCTAGAGAGGCTTCGCCGGCGGCATTTGCCCGCCGGCTTGCGGCTATGGTCTCTTGCCGCCGGTCGCGGTCCCGAGATCGATGATCTCGACGCCGGCCTCGCGCATTTCAGCAAGCGCCTGTTCCACACCCTCCTCGCTGATGCCGCGGCAGCCTTCGAGGATCACGCGGACCGTCACGCCGGGCAGCATCTCCCGGGCGTCGAGCGCGGTGAACTTTACGCAGAAGTCGAGCGCCAGGCCGGCTATGTCGACCACGGTGACGTTCTTCTGCCGCAGGTAGTCGGCAAGTCCGGTAACGGCATGATGCTCGTTGTCGCGGAACGCCGAATAGGAATCGATCGCGGGGTTCTCGCCCTTGCGCTGGATGTAGTCGACCGCGGCAATGTCGAGGTCGGGATGGAACGCGGCGTCCTCGGTGTTCTGGACGCAGTGGTCCGGCCACATCACCTGTGGCTTTCCGCCAAGCTCGCCCATGTCGAACGGCTTCCTGCCGGGATGGACCGAGGCGAAGGAGCCATGGCCTTCCGGGTGCCAGTCCTGCGAGGCGGCAATGACATCATAACCGCCGTCCCTGATCAGGCGGTTGGCGACCGGTACCACGGCATCGCCGTCGGCGACGGCGAGGTTGCCGCCCGGGCAGAAACCGTTCTGGATATCGACAAGCAGAAGGGCTTTCATGTTTTCGCTCCGGTATCTGACGATCTGCGGGGCGGGAGAGGCCCGCGACCGTTTCAGGGTTTGAGATAGTAGGAGGCCGGCTGGGGCGGGCTGAAGAGAAAGCCCTGCAGGCCTTCGCAGCCCTGACTGCGCAACCATGCTTCCTGTTCACGCGTCTCCACGCCCTCGGCTACGATCGATATGCCGAGATGGTGGGCCATGGTGATGATCAACTCCACAAGGGATGTGTCGCTGCTGTCATGCGGTACGCCGGCAATGAATGTCTTGTCGATCTTCAGTTCGTTCAGCGGGAACTGCTTGAGGTAGACAAGCGCGGAATAGCCGGTGCCGAAATCGTCGATCGACAGCCTGATTCTGAGCGCCCTGATCTTCCTGAGTTGCGCGAGCGCCAGGTCGAAATTGGCAATCATCAGGCTTTCCGTCATCTCCAGCGTCAACCGCTCGGGATCGAACTGGTGATGATCGAGAAGCGATGCAAGGTCGTCGACGAATTTCTCCCGGAGGAACTGGCGGACCGAAACGTTGACGGCGAGGTGCAGGTCGGGGTTTTCCGCGAGCATCCTGCAGGATTCCTCGAGGACCCACGCGCCGATGGGGACGATCAGTCCCGTCGCCTCCGCCACGGCGATGAAGCTGCCGGGACCGACGATGCCGCGCTCGGGATGGTCGAGCCGCAGCAGAACCTCGAAATGCCGTCCCGGGGCATCGGCGATGATCTTTGGCTGCAGGAACAGCCTGAACCCGTCGCTCTGCAGGGCTTTTTCCAGTGCGGTTTCGACATCGAAGCGGGCGACGAGATCGTCGACCATGCCGCTGTGGAACCAGTTGATGCTGCCGCGCCCGCGCGACTTGGCATTGTGCATGGCGAGGTCGGCGCGTCGCAATTCCTCCTCCGCCCCTTCCGAGGAAGGGCCGACCAGAACCGCGCCGGCGCTGGCGCTCGGCGTAATCTGGTTGCCGCTGATGATGGCCTGGCGCGAAAGGCAGGCGTGCAGGTCCTCTATCTTCTCATGCGCCGCTTCGCGCGCCCTGGCCTCATCCCCGCCGAGCGCGGTCAGGAACACCACGAATTCGTCGCTGGAAAGGCGCGCCGTGAAGGAGCCGGCGTCGATATTGTTGCTGAGGCGCCTGCCCGTGGTTTTCAGAAGCGCGTCGCCGATATTGTGGCCGAAGATCGAATTCACGGCGGCGAAGCTGTCGAGGTCGAAAATCGCGATCGCCATGAACTGTTGATTGACCTTGTGCGTGGCGAGGAAGCCGAGCAGCACTTCCTGCGCCTTGGCGCGGTTCGCCAGCTTCGTCAGGGGATCATAATAGGCAAGCGCCTCGACCCTGGCTTCCGTGCGCCGTCGCTCGGTGACATCGCGCCAGACGCTGACGGAGCCGAGCCGCTCGCCGCGCGTATCAATGACCGGCGCCTTGATCATCTCGAGCGTGTATTTGCGCCCGGCCGGATTGGTGACCTCGCCCTGGTTGATCAGTTTGCCCTGGTTGTTCACATCGGAGAAGACCTGCTGCATCAGGAGCGCGTCGGTGCTGTGCCCGAAAATCTCGCGGTCGGTCTTGCCGACGATCATCTCCGCCGGCATGCCGACAAACTCCGCGGCCGCCTGGTTGCAGGCCTCCAGCGTGCCGTCCGGCCTCTTGAAATAGATCTGGTCGGGGATGGCGTCGATCACGACGCGCAGCAGCAGGTGCTGACGACCGAGCGCGCGCACCAGCCGCCGCCCGCGTATAAGGACGATGCCGAGAATGATCACGATGCCGGAAAGCACGGCGATCGCGGAAATGAGCGTCAGGTTCAAGAGACCGTCGGTCGCGCGCAACTCCGCTGATTTCTGGCGCACGGCATCCTCGAGGTTTGACGAATAGGCCGCCAGCGGCTCCCCGCCGGAGCGTACGTCATGGGCTTCCGCGATCACCGAGAAGAGCCGCGTCTTCTGTTCCAGGATGATCGGCCAGGAAAATGTCCGCACCGTATGGATCGTGCCGTCCTTGAAACGGTGCGGAAAGAGGAAATAGTGCTGGTTGCCCGTGCGCGCATTGTCCAGCTGGACCTTGATCTTGTCCTCCGACATCTGGTTGAGATCGGAGACGAACAGCCTTCTGAACTCGTCCGAACTCCAGCCGTACAAGGTTTGAGCGGCATGATTGGCGGCAAGGATCCTGCCGTTCATCGGCTCGATCAGCAGCATCGCCACAGGACTGTCCTCGAAGAAGTCGGGAAGGCGAATGACGGGAACCTGAGCCTTGAGCCCGGTCGCGGCCGCCGCCACAAACATGAAGGCCGCCAGCACAACGCCGGCAATATGCCGTTCGTATCGTCGCGCCTTTCTCGTTGCCAACTGCATGTTATAAGGAGGCCTTGTGCGTCAAGATGAATCGGGAACCCAATAAACCTGAGAACGAATAAACGGAATACGATTAGTGTGTAAGCTTACACTAAATAATGACAGGTTAAATAAGTAAGAATATTTCCCGCGACCTTGCATTGTGCAATGCAAAAGACAAGGGGACGGAATCGTCCGGGGAGCGGCTAGAAACACCGTCCGCGCTCAGGCCGGCTTGACGAAACCGTCGAGAACCCTTTTCTGCCCGGCCTTGTCGAAGTCGATCGTCAGCTTGTTGCCCTCGATTGCGGCGATGTTGCCATTGCCGAATTTGAGGTGGAAAACGCGGTCGCCGACCGCGAATCTGGAGGGCGTCTCTTCGCTGCTGCGAGCAACGAGCTCGCCTTCAATCGTGCGTCCGCGCGGCCCGCTCTCCCCATAGCCGATGCGCTCGACGGCATGGCCGGAGCGCGTGCCCCAGTTGTCGCGGGTTGCATCGTTGCGGTTTTCCTGAGCCCGCTTCCAGCCGGGGGTGGCATAGGTGTTGGAAAACGGCGCGGCGCGGTCAAAGCGCGACTGGCCGTAGCCGCCATAGGAGACCTCGGTCTCGCCGACCTCGACATGGTCTTCCGGCAGTTCGTCGAGGAAGCGCGACGGCATGGTCGACTGCCACAGCCCGTGAATGCGCCGGTTGGAGACGAACCAGATGTGGCAGTTGCGCTTGGCGCGGGTCAGGCCGACATAGGCGAGGCGGCGTTCTTCCTCGAGGCCGGCGCGCCCGCTCTCGTCCAGCGCGCGCTGGTGCGGAAACAGGCCCTCTTCCCAGCCGGGCAGGAACACGGTCTTGAATTCCAGACCCTTGGCCGAATGCAGCGTCATGATCGAGACGGCGTCCATCTCCTCGTTCTGGTCGGCGTCCATCACCAGCGACACGTGTTCCAGAAAACCACGCATGCTTTCGAATCCGTTCATGGAGCGGATCAGCTCCTTCAGGTTTTCAAGCCTGCCGGGCGCTTCGGCGGAACGGTCGTTCTGCCACATCTCGGTATAGCCGCTTTCCTCAAGGATGATCTCCGCAAGCTCCGTATGCGGCGTGGTCTCCAGCAACTCCTGCCAACGCGTGAACTGGGTGACGACGTCGAACAGCGCCTTGCGCGGCTTCGGCTTCAGTTCGTCCGTGTCGATCATCTCGCGCGCTGCCGCCAGCATCGGAATGTCGCGGGCGCGGGCATAATCGTGGATCTTGCGCACGCTGGCATCGCCCAGGCCGCGCTTCGGCGTGTTGATGATCCGCTCCAGCGCCAGATCGTCGGCAGGCTGGCAGGTGAGGCGGAAGAATGCCATCGCGTCGCGGATCTCAAGCCGCTCGTAGAAGCGCGGGCCGCCGATGACGCGGTAGTTGAGCCCGAGCGTGACGAACCGGTCCTCGAATTCGCGCATCTGGAACGACGCGCGCACGAGAATGGCCATGTCGTTCAGAAGCTCGCCGCGGCGCTGCAACTGTTCGATCTCCTCGCCGACCGCGCGCGCTTCCTCCTCCGAATCCCAGGCGGCATGGACCTGAACCTTGTCGTCATCGGGATCGGAACGCTCGGTGAACAGCGTCTTGCCGAGGCGTCCGTCATTATGCGCGATGAGATTGCCGGCAGCCCCCAGAATATGGGCTGTGGAACGGTAGTTGCGTTCCAGCCGGACGACCTTCGCGCCACGGAAATCCTTTTCGAAGCGCAGGATGTTGTCGACCTCGGCGCCGCGCCAGCCATAGATCGACTGGTCGTCGTCGCCGACGCAGCAGATGTTGACCGGACCGTCATCCTCGCCCGGACGCTGGGCGAGAAGCCGCAGCCACATATATTGCGCGGTGTTGGTGTCCTGATACTCGTCCACCAGAATATAGCGGAAGCGGCGGTGATAGTCCTTCAAGATATCCGGGTTTTCACGGAAGAGCCGGATCGGATGCAACAGGAGATCGCCGAAATCGCAGGCATTCAGCGTCTTCAGCCGGTCCTGATAGGCCTTGTAGAGCTCTCGTCCCTTGCCGTTGGCAAAGGCGCGGGCGTCGCCTTCGGGAATGAGCTCGGGCGTCAGCCCCTTGTTCTTCCAGCCGTCGATCATTGAGGAAAACTGGCGCGCCGGCCAGCGCTTGTCATCGAGGCCTTCGGCCTGGATCAACTGCTTGATCAGGCGGATGACGTCATCCGTGTCCAGAATGGTGAAATCGGACCTGAGCCCCACAAGCTCGGCATGGCGGCGCAGAAGCTTCACGCCGATGGAGTGGAACGTGCCGAGCCAGGGCATGCCCTCCACCGCGCCGCCGACGAGCACGCCGACCCGCTCCTTCATCTCGCGGGCGGCCTTGTTGGTAAAGGTCACGGCGAGGATCTGGCTCGGATAGGCGCGGCCTGATGCCAGGATATGGGCAATGCGGGTGGTGAGCACCCGCGTCTTGCCGGTGCCTGCGCCGGCGAGCACGAGGAGCGGGCCCTCGATGGTTTCGACGGCATCGCGCTGCTCGGGGTTGAGGCCGGTGAGGTAATCGGGCGCATCGGGCGCGCGCCGTGCCGCCATGGCGCGCGCGGCAAGCCCGCCCGCCTGTCCGGGGGGCCCGCCGGGCGCCGCCGCCGCCGGCTTGCGCGGTTCGTCATCGTCGTCGAAGAACGGTATGTCGTCGTGGCCGTGAATCATGGCGCCAATCTAGTGGCTTGAGGGGCAAAGGTGAAGGCATGCATCGAAATGAGAACAAAATATGCACAGAGCGGGGCGTTGTCCGTTCGGAAATACGGCATGAAGAAGGCGACGGACGCGCGCAAAGATTACAAATTGGTGAGGTTTCATTCCGTGGCTTGCAGTGAGCCGGGTGATCTGGATAATTCCACTCATATTCTTATCGCTTTCCACAGGCCGTCACCGTCGGCATCCTCTTTGAAAACCGGAGTCATTGATGCGTTTCTACCAGCAGGTTGCCGTGAGTGTCTGTCTTCTGGCGATCGGATCCGCGGCATGGCTCTTTCTGGCGCCCGGCGGGCGCGCGGTGCTGACGTCCTACGGCGTTCTGGAGGCGAAGTCGGGCGACAGCGGCGGCGGTCGTCCCCCCGGCGGTTTTGCGGGAGGCGGCATCCAGGTGGTGAGCGCGCCGGTGACCACGGGCACCGTCAATGACGAACTGACGGCGATCGGCAGCGGCGAGGCAATCCGCTCGGTCACCGTGCTTCCGGAGGAGGCGGGCACGATCACCGAGCTCAACCTTTCCTCGGGCGATACGGTTGAGAAGGGGGAGGTCATCGCCGTGCTCGATGACCGCGAACAGGTGCTCGCCCGCAATCTGGCCGAGGTCGCGCTCGAAAGCGCGACCCGCCAGGCAGAGGTCAATCGCCGGATAAAGTCGGCGATCTCCGACCTCGAGGTCTATAATGCCGAGATCGCCGAGCGGTCGGCCGCCCTCGACCTCGAGGCTGCCGAACTCGACCTTTCGCGTCGCCGCATCGTTGCACCGATCGCAGGCGTTGCCGGAATCGTTCCGGTCAATGTCGGCGATTATGTCACGACCTCGTCCGAAATCGTCACCATCGACGACCGCTCCTCGATCCTGGTCGATTTTTCCGTGCCGGAACGTTTCGCCACCGCGATCCGCCCCGGCGCACCGGTCGAGGCGAGCCTCGTTTCCGCGCCACAGCAGGTGTTCGAGGGCGAAGTGCAGGCCGTCGACAACCGGATTGACGCGGCAAGCCGCACCTTCATGGTGCGCGCGCGCCTCGACAACGAGGATGATGCGCTGCGCGCCGGCATGTCCTTCGACGTGTCGATGCGTTTTCCGGGCGATGTCTATCCGGCCGTCGATCCGCTCGCGATCCAGTGGGATTCCGAAGGCGCCTATGTCTGGCAACTCGTTGACGGCAAATCGACCAAGACGCGGGTTCGCATCATCCAGCGCGACCCCGACGTGGTTCTGGTCGATGCCGAACTGCAGGAAGGCGATGTGGTGATTATCGAGGGTATCCAGCGGCTGAGGGAAGGGGGGGCAGTCAGTGACATAACCTCCGGGGTCACGAAACGTCCGAGCGCGGAGACCGCATCATGAGCGACCGCGAAAACGACAAGACGCCCGGCGAAGAAACGACGGCCGAAAACCAGCCGAACGATGCGCGCAGCGAGGCGGAAAAGGCGATCGCCGAACATGAGAGCGAGCATGGCTTCACGGCGCTCTTCGTGCGCCGGCCAATCCTCGCGGCGGTCTTCAATGCGCTGATCGTCGTTGCCGGTCTCGCCGCCTTTTTCGGCGTCGAGGTGCGCGAACTGCCGGATGTCGACCAGCCGGTGATTACCGTACGCACCACCTTTTCGGGCGCCGCGCCCGAGACGGTCGACCGCGAGGTGACCAATGTCATCGAGGGCGCGGTCGCGCGCGTTCCGGGCCTGCAGTCGATGTCCTCCCAGTCCTCCACCGGCTCAAGCCGGGTGACGCTGGAATTCAGCAAGGATACGGATATCAACGTCGCCTCCATGGATGTGCGCGACGCCGTCGGCCGCGTCGAGGGGCAATTGCCCGACGATGCCGACGAGCCGCGCATCGTCAAGGCGGACTCGGATGCACAGCCGGTCGTCCGGCTGGCGATCACCTCGTCCACGCTCGGCATCGACGACCTGACCGAACTCGTCAGCGACGAGATCGAGGACCGGTTCGCCGCCGTGCCCGGCGTGGCCGATGTCGCCGTCTACGGCGAGCGGGAGAAGATCTTTCGCATTGATATCAACCAGGCCGCCCTTGCAAGCCGGGGCCTCTCGGTGGCTGACCTGGCGTCGGCGCTGTCCGATATCTCCTGGGACGTGCCGGCGGGCTCGCTGACCAGCACCACCCAGGCGCTCGGCGTGCGCGCCACCGCCGACATCACCACGCCGGAGGAATTCGCCGATATCCGCGTGGCCGAGAATGTCCGTCTCGGCGATGTCGCCACCGTCGTCTTCGGGCCGGACACGGCGGCAACGGCGCTGCGCTACAACGGCCAGCCC
>NZ_CFHTCS010000084.1:0-14328 GCF_984369615.1 Martelella sp.
TCGTTGGTTTTCAGGTAATCGGCCGCATCGAAACGGCTAAAAACTTCCTTTGCCATAGTTTCAATCCTTCCACTCGTCGGCCAGCATTTTTGCGGCCTTGATGTCCTTTTTCTGGGTCGACTTGGCGCCACCGCAAAGCAAAACGATAATCAACTCGCCGCGCCTCATATAGTAAACTCGATATCCCTTGCCGTAGTGAATGCGAAGCTCGGAAATTCCCGATCCCACGGGCTCCACATCACCGGGATTGCCCATTGAAAGTCGCACGAGGCGAGCGGCGACCTTTGCGGCTACAGTTCGGTCTTTCAGGCTCGAAAGCCAGCGATCAAATGTTGCCGTTTTGATTAACTCGGCCATATGCCTACTATAGGTCACACTGAGCCAAATTGCAAACTATAAGTCACAGCCTGCTCATGATACGTGTTCATGCAGCATTGCTCGATTTGTCGGTTTGATAGTTTTCCTGACTTCAAGCTTTCTATTTTGAACTGGCGCACGGAATAGCAGCTTCAGCGCTCAAAATATTCGGCTTTTCGGGTGTCGGCTAGAGAACAGGAAGGCTGACAGCCTTCCTGAAACTGACCTCATTCGAGGTCAGCGTTCCAGGCCGCTATGTCCTGCTCAAACTGAAGCTCCTCTGCTGCTACCAGTGCTTCCAGCTTTTCAAGTTCTGCTTCAGCATCCTGCCGCTCGCCCTTCGAGAAGTCGCAGTTCGTCAGCTCGGCGCGAAGTTCATTGATCTGATCGATAGTCGTCATGTTTCCGTCTCCTTTTGTTGACGGAAACCGGCCACCGGTGATCGCAGGGCAGTGTCAATGATCGCGAAGCGACCGGCAAGGCCGGTGAATGGGGGTGCCGATTTTGTTGCTGCCCGCCGGGCAGCGGCAAAATTGGGGGCACCGTTCGTCATTGACGCTGACTAAGGAGCCGTACGCTATCCCGGCAAAAAAAGAAGAGAACCGCGGCCCCAACGGCCGCGACCGAATCCGGCGTCCAGCCGGCAATCTACGCCGCGAGACCGCGAAGATGGGATTTTAGCCGCGGCCGTGCCCAAAGTCGTCGTCACGCCCCCTACCCTTTCGGGCGTTCGCGCGGGTCTTCTGTGGCGTTTCGAACGTCACATGCTGCCCTTGTTCGGGCAAAGGCCTTGGCAGGTCCTTTGTCTTGCCGACGAGAATATTCTGCTTGTCGTGCATCATGAAATCTGACCCGCCAACCCCGACCAGGACGCCATCATAGCGACGGCCAGGCTCGGTCGTTGCCATATAGCGATTTTGCCAATCAAAGCCTTGCGAGGTCAGAAATTTCTGTGCCTTCTCCAACGCCTGCACGCGTTCGGGATCAGAGATCTCGCGGAACAGGCGCTTGAAGGCATCGACATCGCCGCGTTCATGACCGGCAATACTGGCCTGCGCCATGCGTTCGGCCGACACGACATCAAAGTTAAGCTCGTGACCGGCGTTCTTCGCCAGCGCAGTCATGAACTCCCTCTGCGTCCGGCCATTGCCTTCGCGAAACGGATGGATCGAGTTGAGCCGATTGAAGTAAACTGCGGCCTGATCGGCAAACGTCTCCCGGTCGAGATCGCGCAGGAGGTCTTGACCGCGCAGGTCCTCGGAAAATCGGTCCAGCGCGCTGGGAATGGCCGGGCCGATCGCGAATTGCTCGCCGTCGATCTTCTGCATGGCCGGCATGGTCGCGACCGTGCCGTCAGAAAGCTGAACCCGCTCATCGCGGGTTCGCCCGGCCCATTCATAGACGTCCTGGAAAAGATGATGGTGAAGCGCTCTCAGGTGCCGAGCGTCGAAGGTCGGCTGCGGCCCGCCCCCAAGACGCAGTTCGATGAGACGGCCGGCAACACGTTCAGCCTCAACGGCAGAGAGTTTGTCGGGATCGGTTAAGCCATCGATGTTCTTGAGGGTGCCGTTTTCGTAAGCGTAGTTCGTCATCCGTTGGCGGCGCGAAACTCTTTCAGCATCGGAACGATATCGGTGGCCTCGATCTCGCCGCGAATGAAAGCCTTGAAAATGTGATCGGTGGCAGGATCGCGCTTCAGGCCTTCCATGGCATTGGAGTGATCGGCGCTGTTGACCAGCCGGCGCCGCTTTTTCATCTCGGCATCGGAGATGCGCGCTTTCTCAAGGGTGCTCGCCATGGTCTTTTCCTTCTTAAGATCGGTGCGGTTTTACAGGCAGGCCGGTCTTCCTAGAATCTCTCAACCCTTGAACCGGCACGGTCCTGCTATGCACTCTCGCTCCTGGACGACAAATTCAGCGTAAGTCTATTGACCACGCCAACTATACCAGAATCGGAAGAAGAATTCTCTTGTTTTTTTATATGTTTGACCCAGTTATCGGGTGCATCAATCGTCTTTGCGGAGCCGCTTCGCAGGCAACGGAACGAACAGGTCATGAAACACGACCAGTGCCGTATCGGGCTCGACAGCGTAGCGGCCGTTCTTCGTGACTTTATAGAAGAGCCCCATTTCCTCGAGCACCACGCAGTTGCGCGGAACCGTAAACCGGCTGACGCCCAGGCGTTCCGCAAGAATTTGCAGGGGCAGGATTCCTCCGTCCAGCTGCGGATCGTAGATCAAGCCAATCAGGCTCACGCGCAACATCGGAAGCAGGTGCACGTAGCGGCTCGGCCGGTTCTCAATGGCGGTCGCAACCTTGAGAGCGTTAACACCTACAGTTCCGGGCGGAATTTGCTCCAGAATCGGTGGTCCATCGAACCACACAAACGGGTCATGTGGCTGCGCACCCAGCCCCTTTATAATCTCTTCTCTTGTCATTCTCTCGCGACAGCTGTTCGAACCCACATGGTGTTTCTTATATGTGCTTCAAGGCCCGATTGCCATTGTGATCCGGTGGGATGACGCCGAAAGAGCAAGGAGCGATTTGGCACTTTTCGCAAACCCATAATACCTAAAGTGAGGACAGAAGCGAAACAAGTGCGGACTATTAGGTACGTCGCGGATTTGCCGGAACCGGCGCGGCGGTATCCGCCGCGCCGAGGGAGCTTAGCTCCAGGGGATCACGGTCATCAGATCATCATCGTCCTGGCCGGGAAACTTGCCGAGGTTCGCACGGAACGCCCGGCTCGGGGTTGCCGCGGTCAGCTGCAGATACTCTTCGCCGTTCTGGTTCGTCTGACGCCAGATGCCGCCAACCTCGACCTTTCGGCCTCGCGGGGACACGCCATACAGGCGGTAGACAGGCGCTTTCGGGTTCGTGCTGTTGAGCTCTTCGCCAGTGATGTCGAAGTCGAAGTCCAGTGCGGCGATGTTGCCTTCCAAAGTGCCGTTGTCGTTGAAGCGGATGAAGTTGATCAGGTCTGCCATTGGTATGTCTCCGTTGTTTGATCGAATTGACAGGGACACCAGGAAGCACCGGAAGAGGATGACTGCACCCTTCAGGGCCGCAGCGAAGCGAAGGGCGGCGCAGGACCGGAAAAGACGGAGGGTCCGCCGAAGGTGGAAGCCGTCTTTTTTGGACGGAGACGTTGCTGACAGACCCCGGGCCTTACAGTCCCATCGTCAATTGCTCGCAAACAACAACGGCTGGACATTCCTTCGCCATGGCAGCCCGCGTCAGCTTTGTGCAACAGGGTGTCGATACTGGCAAAGAACACAGTCTGCATGGACAACAAAGCACGAAACGGCCTGTCGCAGCGAATCCGAAAGGGGCTCTGTTCCTTCGATGCGAGGAAATTCCCGACACAACACGACGGAGACGGTCACCCCCGAAACGAAAATTGGGTCCTTCGTCAAAAACAGAATCTGAATAGGAGAGGAACAGACCGGGCCGATTGAGGGAGGCTGCCAGCGCGGTCACTCTTGGCTAAATATCGCCATTTTCGAGTTCGGCAAAGATGGTTTCAGGCAGGGCAAGACAGATCGTATAATCGGCGAAACTCGGTTGCCAATATTTATTTTGTCCATATTATTGGACACATGGAAATAAGCATCGTCACCGCGAGTTTTAGCGCGCTTTCCCAAGAGACCCGTCTTGAGGCGTTTCGTCTCCTTGTTCGCCATGAACCCGACGGGCTCCCTGCCGGGGAGATCGCACGTCAATTATCTGTACCGCACAACACCATGTCGGCACATCTTGCGGTGCTTTCACGGGCAGGATGGGTGATATCGCGCCGACAGAGCCGCTCAATCATCTATCGCGCCAATCTCGAGCACATGCAGGAAACTCTGCGTTTTCTGGTTCGCGACTGCTGCGCTGGCCACCCAGAAGTTTGCGAGCCGTTTTCGGCGGCTCTGAGTGAAGGTGGCCTCAACGACAAAAGAAGGAGCGAGAACGCTTGAAAGCGATAATCTTTCACAATCCGGCATGCGGAACCTCCCGAAATACCCTAGCGATGATCGAGGCGTCGGGCGAAACCCCGACCGTGATAGAATACCTAAAGACCCCACCCAGTCGTGAACGGCTGATCGAGCTGATTTCGATGATGGCCATCACGCCAAGAGAGTTGCTGCGCCGCAAGGGAACGCCTTTTGAGGAACTCAATCTTGATGATCCGACGCTGAGTGATGATCAACTGATCGATGCAATGATGGCGCACCCGATCCTGATCAATCGTCCAATTGTGGTGACAGAAAAAGGTGCGCGGTTATGCCGGCCTTCAGAGCGGGTCCTTGAACTGCTGGCAAACCCGGTGGCGGTGTTTACCAAGGAAGACGGCGATGTGTTACGCTTCGGCGGGGCAACTCAATGAGCGGGACTGAACGCCTCGATGACCTGCCGAATATCGATCCGGACAAGTTACGTCCAATTGACGTCGATTTGCTGGCGGGGCCGGATGCGCCGCGCCATCCCCCCAGGATTCTGGTGCTCTACGGCTCGTTGCGCGAGCGCTCCTTTTCACGCCTGGCCTCCGAAGAGGCGATGAGACTATTGCGCTGGTACGGCTGCGAAGTGCGCACTTTCAAACCGTCGGGTCTACCTCTGCCTGACGATGCGGATTCCGGCCACCCGAAAGTCCAGGAGTTGCGCGACCTCGCCCAATGGTCCGAGGGCATGCTGTGGGTCAGCCCCGAGCGGCATGGCGCGATGACCGGCATCATGAAGACGCAGATCGACTGGATACCGCTATCGCTGGGCGGTATCCGGCCCACCCAGGGCAAGACACTGGCGGTCATGGAGGTTTCGGGCGGCAGCCAGAGCTTCAATGCCGTCAACCAGATGCGAATCCTCGGGCGCTGGATGCGTATGATCACCATCCCCAATCAATCATCCGTACCCAAGGCCTTCACCGAGTTTGACGAAGCCGGGCGCATGAAGCCTTCACCCCTCTACATGCGTATCGTCGATGTGTGTGAGGAACTTGTGAAGTTCACCTGGCTGACGCGCGGCAGGTCTGCCTATCTCACTGACCGTTATTCAGAGCGCGTCGAGAGTGCTGAGGAGCTCTCTCGACGCGTCAACCAGAACACGCACTGACGATAAGGTCTTTTCATGTTGGCACTGGCTATTTTTGTCGTCACCCTGTTTCTGGTGATCTGGCAGCCGAAAGGTCTGGGGATTGGTTGGAGCGCGCTCGGCGGCGCCCTGGTGGCACTGCTGACGGGCGTGGTGCATCCGGACGATATTGTCGTGGTATGGGATATCGTCTGGGATGCAACTTTCACTTTCGTGGCGCTGATTATCATTTCGCTGATCCTGGACGAAGCTGGGTTCTTCGCGTGGGCAGCGCTGAATGTGGCACGTTGGGGCAACGGACGCGGCCATTTGCTTTTCCCGCTTGTCGTTATACTGGGGGCGATCATTGCTGCGTTCTTTGCCAATGACGGCGCAGCCCTTCTGCTGACGCCCATTGTCATCGCTATTCTCCTGCGCCTGAATTTTGGGCCGCCGGCGGCGTTGGCCTTCATCATCGCGACCGGGTTCATCGCAGACACGGCAAGCCTGCCGCTGGTGATCTCCAACCTCGTCAATATCGTCAGTGCCAACTATTTTGATATCGGGTTCGACCGCTACGCGGCGGTCATGGTCCCTGTGAATTTTGTTTCCCTGGCAGCAACACTGGCCGTGCTCTGGTTGGCATTCGGCCGTCGAATTCCCAAACACTACTCCGTCGAGAGCCTGGACCCGCCGCACATGGCCGTCAAGGATCCACTGGTCTTCCGGGCTGCGTTTCCCTTGCTGGCCGTGCTGCTTGCCGCCTATTTCGTGACGGCCCCGCTGGGCATTCCCATCGCGTTTGTGACAGGTACTGGCGCAGTTCTGCTCATGGCAATTGCCGGGCGCTGGTGGCAGGCCGGCCGCGGTGCAATCGTCTCCGTATCGGACGCGCTTCGCGGCGCCCCCTGGCAGATCGTTTTGTTCTCAATCGGCATGTATCTCGTCGTCTACGGGTTTGGCAATGCGGGGCTGACGAATTACGGCGCCCTGGCGATTGAGTGGTTGGCGCAACATGGTGAGTTTGTCGCCACGCTGGGCACCGGCGTGCTTTCCGCCATCGCAGCCTCCATCATGAACAATATGCCCTCGACATTGGTCGGTGCATTGTCTATCGATCGGGCCAACGTGCCTGCGGCAACGCGGGAGTTGATGATCTACGCCAACGTCATTGGCAATGATCTGGGGCCCAAATTCACCCCGATCGGCAGTCTCGCGACCTTGCTCTGGCTCCATGTGCTGGCCGGAAAGGGCTACAGGATTGGCTGGGGCCAGTATATGAAAATCGGTCTTCTGATAACACCGCCGGTATTGCTGGCAAGCCTGGTCGCCCTGGCTTTCTGGCTACCGGCTCTACCGCCATCGCCATAGGTGCATCTTGGGTCATGGCGCGGTGAGTTTCGCTGCCTGGAAGTTGCCGTCGGCACGATGACGCTGTCGTAATAGCCGGTTGGTCGCCTGGCCAGAAGGCGAATCCTGCCCAAGACAGCGTGAAAGCGCCGCTCTTCGACAGTATTCAGACTCGGGCCAGGCGCAGCCTACCGATATCGTCCACATGCTCCTGAAGGGCGGCGCGATCGAGGGTCGGTCCCGGGAGTTGAGCGAAGGGTTGAATGCGCCGGCGCATGGCCTGATAGGTCTGGCGAAACAATTCGAGGCGTTCTTCATCGCTGAAAACGCCTGCGGCGGGATCCGGGTGACCCCAATGCGCCGTCACCGGCTGTCCGGGCCAGACCGGGCATTCTTCATTGGCCGCCTGGTCGCACACAGTGAAAACGAAGTCCATTTGCGGCGCGGTCGGCTTCTGAAACTCGGCGATCGAGCTTGTCCCCAGTTCTGAAATCTCGTGTCCGTTTTCTTCAAGAACCTGCAGGGTCAAGGGATGGACCGCGCCATGTGACGATGTGCCTGCGGAATAGGCTGCAAACCGCTCAGGCGCGGTGTCACGCAGGATGACTTCGGCAAAGATTGACCGCGCTGAATTGCGCGTACAGACGAACAGGACATTATATCTGCGGTGATCGTTCGCGTCGAAATCTATCGTGCGATGGTCATTGTTTGTTCGGCCCCGACAACAATCCTCCGAGAGGAAGCCTATCAGCGACTTCGCGCCGGATAGATCGGCGCTGTACAACAAGGAGTTCCCGTCGCGATCCTGATGGACGAGACCCGCACGCCGCAGAACCGATAGATAGATAGAAAGCGTCGAGCGTTTATAGCCAAGTGTTTCGGCCAGTTCACCGGCTGCCACTGATTGCGGATATCGTCGAACCAGAACGCGGAATACGTGGAGCCGTTCGGCGTGCCCGAGCGCATCGAGCATCCCGACCATGTCATCTATCATTACGTGCATGCCTCTTCAGTGCAGTCATAAGTCCGATTTATGCTTATGACCGGAAGAGACAACGATTTTGTGTCAGCCGCAAGGTTTAGCCGAGGGCGTACCCTATTCCCCTGATTGTTCGGAGCGGGTAGTTCGTTTTCTTCTGGTTGAGCACCTTGCGCAGACGGCCGATATGCACATCCACACTGCGAATATCGACATCGCCTTTGCGCCGTCCGGCGCGTTCCAACAACTGTTCCCTGGTGAAGGGGCGTCCAGGACGACTCATGAAGGCCGCAAGCATGCGATATTCGGTTGGCCCGAGATGCACGGGGCGTCCTTCGATATAGACCCGCAGCGCGTCTTCATCCAGAGCGATGCGCTCAAAGGTGAGGCAGGGCCTTACCTTTCCGGAATCGATACGACGAAGCTGGACATGGAGCCGCGCCGCCAGCTCCGATGAAGAGTAGGGTTTGGACAGGTAATCGTCTGCGCCCAGTTCAAGCCCCTTGACCTTGACTTCCTCGCCGGAACTGCCGGACAGAATGATAAGCGGCATCTGCCTCGTGGCGCTGTCCTGTTTGAAGCTGCGGCACAGGTTGAAGCCATAATCATTCGGTGCGACCCAATTGAAAAGGACGATGTCCGGCCTTTCATCTCTTGCCGCCTGCAGCGGTGTCTTGCCGTCCATCGCCACGCACGCGGCATATCCGCTGTCCTGCAGTTGCCGGAACAGGGAGTCCCGTTCGACCATCCCGTTTTCGACCACGAGAATTCTGGGTTTCAGCAGATCGAGTGCTTTCTGCTTCAGCATGGCGGTTCCCGTCTTATTTGTTGACCCGTCTTATGTGTCGATCGATCCGTCTGGCGCTTCGCGTCTGCTCATGAAAATCACTTCTTCGGCAATATTCGTGGCGTGGTCACCGATACGCTCCAGGCTTTTGGCGGCAAACAGCAGATGGATATCGGACTTCAGTTTCGAGGTGTCTCGCCGGCTGCCTGCCAGAACAAGGTGAAACAGATCGTCATGGAGGACATCGATACGCCTGTCGCCGCGCACCACCTTGTGCGCCAGGTCAACATCCCGGCGCACAAGGGCATCATTGGCATCTTCCAATGCTCCAAGAACCGCGGCATGCAGCTGTCTGAACAGTTCAGCTGCATCCGCCGATATCCGGGAGTTGCGGTCCGCAATGGCGCGTTTGGCGATATTCTTCGCATGATCCGCCGCGCGCTCAAGGTTTCCCGCGCTGTGCTCGATGGCGATGACCTGACGAAGGTCACCGGCCACCGGCTGATAGCGCACCAGTATATCCAGACAGCGGGCGCGGATTGTCTCCAATTCGCGGTCCACCACCAGATCGTTTTCAACCACTTCACCGGCGCGCACCAGATCGTTGTCGAGAAGCACGTGGGCTGCGCTTGCAACCATGGCCTGAACATGTTCCGTCATGATCAGGACGGCGGCGGACAGGTCACTCAGTGCCTGTTCAAAGGCTTGCAGCGTATGTCGCTTTTCCATTTGCTTCCTTTCGACATCTCGTCAACCGTAGCGCCCGGTGATGTAGTTCTCCGTGCGGGGATGCTGGGGATTATTGAAAATCTGGCTCGTTTCGCCGAATTCTGTCAGTTCGCCCAGATACATGAATGCCGTGCGGTGCGAGATGCGCGCCGCCTGCTGCATGTTGTGGGTGACGATCACGATAGTCACCGATTTCGCGAGTTCCTGGACCAGGTCCTCTACCTTGGCCGTCGCTATCGGATCGAGCGCCGATGTCGGCTCGTCCAGAAGCAGGATTTCCGGGTTCGGAGCCAGACCGCGTGCGATGCACAGACGCTGCTGCTGCCCGCCCGAAAGGTCGTAGGCCGAGCCATTGAGCTTGTCCTTGACCTCGTCCCAGATCGCGGCGCGCTTTAATGCGCTTTCCACCGCTTCGTCGATCACCTGGCGTTTGCTGATCCCGCGCACGCGCAAGCCGGCAGCCACGTTTTCGTAAATCGATTTGGGAAAGGGATTCGGCTTCTGGAACACCATGCCGATGCGCAGTCGCACCAGCACAGGATCGGCGTCGCGACCGACCAGGTTCTCGCCCTCTGGCTCCAGTATTACCCGCCCCTCATAGCGGTTGCCGGGGTAGAGATCGTGCATCCGGTTGAGACTGCGCAGAAGGGTGGACTTGCCGCATCCCGAGGGGCCGATGATCGCCGTCACCTTGCGGTCGAGGATCGGCATGCTGACACTCTTGATCGCCTGAAAGCCGTTGGCGTAGTAAAAGCTGAAATCCTCAATCCGGGCGCGTAGCGCGTCGCTCTCTGCCGCAGGCTTGATCGGAGGCGGCATGGCCGCCTCGCGCTCATCTTGAAGTCTGGTTTTCTCGATCTCGGCGTCTGCTTTTTCGGCTGTCATGTTGTCATCAATCATGGTTCAGTTTCTGTGTCCTTTGCGGAGCCGGTACCGGATCCAGATGGCGATGCCGTTGAGCGAGAAGGTCAGCGCGATCAGCACCACACCGGTTGCGGCAGCGGCGGTGTGAAAACCAGCCTGAGGCCGGGAAATCCAGTTGAACATCTGTATCGGCAGCACGGTGAATCCGTCGTTGAGCCAGGCGAAGGAGATGAACGGAAACTCTCCGGTCACGGGTGCCGGCGGCAGGAAGGCGATGAAGGTCAGCGCGCCGATCGTGATGATTGGGGCGGTCTCGCCGATGGCGCGGCTGAGACCCACGATGGCGCCGGTCAGGATGCCAGGCCGCGCCGCCGGTATGATGTAGTGCCACATCACCTGCCATTGATCGGCTCCAAGGCCATAAGCACCCTCCTTGATGATCGAAGGGATCGAGCGCACCGCCTCGCGGGTCGAGACGATCACGATCGGAAGGATCAGCAGTGCGAGCGTCATGCCGGCCACGAGGATCGTCTTGCCGAGGTCGAACCCGTAGACGAAGAGACCGAGCGCCAGAAGACCGTAGATGATCGAAGGTACGCCGGCGAGGTTGGACACGTTGATCTCGATGAAGTTCGAGAGCCACCCCTTCCTGGCATATTCTTCCAGATAAAGCCCCGCGCCGATCCCGATTGGAATGGCGAGGAAAGCGGTCACCAACATTACCAGAAGCGAGCCGACCCATGCCGACAGAATGCCCGCCCGCGCCGGTATGCGCGAAGGATAGCTGGTCAAGAAATCGTAACTGATGCGGGTGGCCCCGCGGATGACTAGATCGCCGATCAGCGTCAGAAGCAGCGCCATTGCGATGGCCATGACGATCACCCCGCCGGAGGCGAAGATGATGTCTTTCTTCTTGGCGCGCGCGACGGCGTCGAACGCCTCCTGGTTCGTCGATGCACCGTTGCCAAGCGTTCCTTCGGTTGTGGTAACCATCTCAGTATGCCTCGCGGAACTTGCGGCGCAGGTAGAAGCCGATGACATTGAAGGTGAGCGTGATGACAAAGAGCAGAAGACCCACCGCAAAGATCGACTCGTATGCGACCGACCCGTGCGCCACGTCACCGAGGCTCATCTGCACGATATAGGCTGTGATTGTCGCGGCCCCCTCGCGCGGGTCCCATGTCAGGTTCGGGTTCTGGCCTGCTGCGATCGCCAGTACCATCGTCTCGCCCACTGCGCGCGACATGCCGAGGATGAAGGCGGCGGTGATGCCCGAAAACGCCCCGGGGATGACGATACGTGTCGCCACCTGCCATTTCGCCATGCCAAGCGCGTAACCGCCTTCGCGCAAACTGTTGGGCACGGCGCGCATCGCATCTTCGGAGACAGAGACAACGTAGGGCAGGATCATGATGCCGAGGATGATGCCGGGCACCAGCAGGTTGATGCCCTTGAGCCCGGGAATGAACTGTTGCAGAAATGGCGTCATCACCAGAAGCGCGAAATAACCGTAAACCACAGTGGGCACGGCCTCGAGCATTTCGAGCGCAGGCTTCACTGTCTCACGCACCGCCGGCTTGGCATATTCGCTGAGATAGATTGCCATGACCAGGCCGAAAGGCACCGCGATGATCATAGCAAGCCCCGCCGTTTGCAATGTCGCGGCCAAGAGAGGCAGGACCCCGAATTGCGGGTCGGCAAAGACCGGCGTCCACATCGTGCCGAACAGGAAATCGAACAGCGGCACATGGGCAAAGAACCCGGCCGAATCGCGTATCAAAATATAGACGATGGCGAATGTGACGAATACCGACAGTGCCGCGCACAGGAACAGGAAAACCCTCATGCCCCGGTCGATCAGTCGCCGTCTTTTGACAAAACCGCTGTTGATGAGTTCCGCTGAACTGGGAATGGAATCTACGGGCACGGCAACCTCGCTTGACCGGAAAAAGATGCGGCGGGCGAAAAGACCCGCCGCCGAGATGAAATGTGCCTAGTTGGCAGCCTTCAGAAGATCGTCGGGCGTGACGCCGACCTTGGAGCCGCCGTCGAAGAACGAGCCGGTCGAGCGGGCAACGATCTTTTCTTCAGCAAGCGAGAAGGCCTTGCTGGGCAGCGCCAGATAGCCGGTGGAGGCCACGAGTTCCGGTGCGAGTTCCGGGTTGAACATGAACTTCGCGTAATCCTCGACATTCGCCTTCGTGTCCAGATGCTCTTTGTTCGCGTAGATGAACAGCGGACGAGTCAGCGGCTGATACTCACCGCTGGCCGCGGTTTCGGTGGTCGGCGCAACGCACTCGCCGCCGTTGAACGAGATTTCCAGCGGCTTCACACGGCCGCGGTTCTCTTCGACATAGGCCAGACCAAGGAAGCCGATGGCATCGACGTCGGTCGACACGCCCTGGATGGTGATGTTGTCGTCTTCGGTCGCGGTGAAATCGCCGCGCGAGGCGCCCTCTTCGCCGATGATGGCGAAGGTGAAGTAGTCGTAGGTGCCCGAGTCCGTGCCGGCGCCGAACAGGGTCAGCGGCTGGTCCGGGTATTCCGGGTTCAACTGGTTCCAGTTGTTGACGACACCCTGTGCTTCCGTCTCGTAAGCCGTCTTCAGCTCTTCGACGGTCATGCAGCTGATCGGGTTGTCGGGGTTCACGATCACGGCAAGCGCGTCCATGGCGACGGGCAATTCGACGAACTCGATACCGTTTTCGGCGCAAAGCTCTGCTTCCGAGGTCTTGATCGGGCGCGATGCGCCGGAGAAGCTGGTCTCGCCGCGGCAGAACTTCTTGAAGCCGCCACCGGTACCTGACACGCCAACAACGACACGATTGCCGGTTGCGATCTGGTATTCCTCGGCAAACGCCTCGGAGACGGGGAACACGGTCGACGAGCCGTCAACCTGGATAGCATCTTCCTGGGCTGCGGCCTGATAGGCGAGCAGCGAGGCTGCAGTGAGAACGGTGACTGAAAGTATCTTTTTCATTGGAATAATCTCTCCTGGCTGGATCGGTTGTCGAATCCATTCGGGTTTCAACGGGTGGTCCCCGGAGGACGGTAAAACACAGTCATGTTACAGTTTCATGAAACTGCAACATAGATGGTTTATTGCGACTTGCAGCGGCTCGTTCGGGTGTCGCGAATATCCAGTGCAATCGGCATTCGGGGGAAACAGGAGATACCATCCAGCCGGGAGCCAAAGCGACGGCGTAATCGATCTGACGATCCGCCTTGCCGACATGGCTTTGCGCAGGTCGGCGTCCGGTCACAGTCACCACGCCTGCTGGTAAACGGCGCTTCCGCGCATTGTTCACACCGACATGAAAATGAGAGTTCGGCCATGACAAACAACCAGAACTTCAACATTCTCTTTCTCTGCACCGGAAATTCGGCGCGGTCGATCATGGCTGAAGCCATTCTCAACACGGAGGGCAGAGGTCGCTTTCAGGCCTTTTCGGCAGGTAGCCGGCCGAAAGGTGCCGTTCATCCGCTCGCGCTCAAGGTGCTGGCGGCACAGGGCTACCCGGTCGAGGGGCTTCACTCGAAGAGCTGGGATGCCTTTTCGGTCCCCGGCGCGCCCGCTTTCGACTTCATCTTCACGCTCTGTGACAGCGCCGCGGGAGAGGCCTGCCCGATCGCGCGCGGGGCGGCAAAGCGGGCGCATTGGGGCATTGAAGACCCCGCCGCTGTCGAGGGGACGGATGCGCAAAAGCAACTGGCCTTTGTGCAAACGGCACAATTCCTCAAAATCCGGATCAAGGCGTTTCTGAGCCTTCCGGTGGAGACAATCGAAAAAATGGCGCTGGAAAGCAGGCTGAACCAGATCGGCCGTATGGAAGGCGCGACGGATCTCGCCGCAAAGAGCGAGTGAATGCCGAATGAGACATTTCCGGTTCAAGGCCTTTGCAGCGGTATCGGCGCAGGGATCGCGGCAGCTTTGCTTGCCGGGAATTTCATTACCATTGATCTGAAAACGGCCATCCGGGCAGTAGCGTTGTATCGCTGTAATAAAACACTGCTAAGCCCGGGCGAAATGACATCCAAACATGATCGGAGATAATAAAATGCGTCGTACTCTTCTTGCTGCAGCCGCTCTGGTTGCTATGACAGTACCTGCTTTAGCAGATTTCACCCTGGACAGCCGCTACACGGATGCAGACGGCGACCTGATTGCCGATATCCCGTCCGATCCGGCTGAGCTTGTCGATCCTTCC
>NZ_CFHTCS010000085.1:0-14308 GCF_984369615.1 Martelella sp.
CGTTTTCTCCGCGACCGTTTCCTTCGGCCAGGGCGTGACCACGACATCGCTGCAGACCGCCGCCGCGGCCGCCGCGCTGGTCAACGGCGGCAAGCTTCTGACGCCGACCTTCCTGCCGCGCAGCCGCGAGGAGGCTGATCGGGTCGCCAGGCACGTGGTTTCGAAGGAAACCAGCGACAAGATGCGCTATCTCCTGAGGCTGAACGGCACGAACGGCTCCGGCCGGAACGGGCAGGTGCCCGGCTATCGCGTCGGCGCCAAGACCGGCACGTCGGAAAAGATCATCGACGGCAAATATTCGAAAGATCGCAATTTCAACGCATTTCTTGCCGCATTTCCCATGGACAACCCGCAATATGTCGTCCTGGTGACGATTGACGATGCCAAGAAGGTCGAGGGGGTCCCCGGCCGCACGGCTGCCTGGAACGCCGGCCCTATGACCGGCGAGGTCATTCGTCGCATCGCGCCCATCCTTGGGGTCGACCCTGATTTCGGACAAGAAGGCAATGCGCTTCTTGCGGGATATTGAGATATGATTCGGGCCGGCCCGGCCCGAGACCGGCCTTGGGCAGCGTTGGACAATGCCGGAGATTAAGAGAAGATATCGACAATGTTGATGCGGATGCTTGCCGGAACGGCCTTTCCTGAACTGAATGCGGCGCTTGCCGGTCGCGCCGGCGCGATCGAGATCACCGGGGTGACCGCCGACAGCCGGACGGCGAAGCCCGGCGCCCTGTTCGTCGCCATTGCCGGCACCAGGGCCGATGGCGCGGCCTATATAGAGGATGCGGCCGAAAGGGGAGCTGCGATCGCCGTCAGCGCGACCGCTCTCGACAGCGCCAGGATACCGGTGTTGCAGGTCGACAATCCGCGCCTGTTCCTCGCGCTTGCCGCCGCCCGTTTCTTCGGCGCCCAGCCGCAGACCATGATCGCCGTGACCGGGACGGCCGGCAAGACTTCGGTGGCCGCCTTCACGCGCCAGATCTGGGCCCATGCCGGGCATCCTGTCGCCATGATCGGCACCACCGGCGTGACAGCGCCGGGCCGCAAGGACTATGGCGCGCTGACGACGCCCGATCCCGCCGTCCTGCATGCTTTGCTGGCCGAACTGGCTGCCGACGGCGTGACCCATGCGGCGATGGAGGCCTCCAGCCACGGGCTCGACCAGTACCGGCTTGACGGCGTTCGCCTTGCGGCGGCCGGCTTTACCAATCTTGGGCGTGACCACATGGATTACCACCCGACGGTGGAACATTATTTCGCCGCCAAGATGCATCTCTTCGACCGCGTTCTGCCGCGCGGGCTGCCGGCGATCATCAACGCCGACGACGCATGGTCGGGCCGCGCAGCCGAGGCCGCGAAAGCGGCCGGGCACGAAGTGCTGACGGTCGGTCGCAAGGGCGATTTCCTGACGCTGAAACGCGCCGAGCAGAAGCGCGACAGCCAGTTTGCAGAAGTTCTGCATGCGGGTTCGATCCACGAGGTGCGCCTGCCGCTTGCCGGTGAATTCCAGATATCGAATGCCCTTGTCGCCGCCGGTCTTGCGATCGCCACCGGCGTTCCGGCAAAGGACGCGCTTGCCGCCCTCGAAAAACTGGAAGGCGCAGACGGCCGGCTGCAGCTTGCCGGCAAGGCGGCAAACGGCGCGCTGGCCTATGTGGACTATGCCCACAAGCCGGACGCGCTGGAAAAGGTTCTGGCCGCCGTCCGGCCCTTTACCACCGGCCGCGTCATCGTCGTCTTCGGCTGCGGCGGCGACCGCGACAAGGGCAAGCGGCCGATCATGGGCGAGATTGCCGCGCGGCTTGCCGATGTCGTGATCGTCACCGACGACAACCCGCGCTCCGAAGAGCCGGACGTGATCCGGTCCGAGATCATGGCGGCCGCGCCCGGCGCGATCGAGATCGGCGATCGCCGCGAGGCCATCATCCATGCGGCCGCTCTTCTGAAAACGGGCGACACGCTGATCGTCGCCGGCAAGGGACATGAGGAAGGGCAGACGGCCAATGGCGTCACCCGCCCCTTCTCCGATATTGCTGAAGTGAAAAAAGCGCTGGAGGGTATCTGACCGTGAGTTTGCTATGGACATCAGCCGAAATGGTCGCGGCCATGGATGGCCGTCCGCTGGGCGAACTGCCGGAAGGCATCAACGGCATTTCCATCGACAGCCGCTCGATTGCCCCCGGCGAAGCCTTCTTCGCCATCAAGGGCGACCGGGCGGACGGCCATTCCTTCGCAGGGCTTGCCGCCGCCAACGGCGCGGGGCTTCTGGTCATCTCCGAGGCGAAGTTGCCGGCGCTCGGGCGTCTCACCTGTCCGATGATCGTGGTCGATGACGTGCTGGAGGCGATGGTGCGTCTCGCCGAGGCCGCGCGCGCGCGCGTTGCGGGCCGGATCATCGCCGTCACCGGTTCGGTCGGCAAGACTTCGACCAAGGAGATGATCGCGCGCGGGCTGAAGGCGTCCGGCAAGGTGCACGCGGCGGTCTCTTCCTTCAACAATCACTGGGGCGTGCCGCTGACGCTCGCGCGCATGCCGGCCGACACCGAATTCGGCGTGTTCGAGATCGGCATGAACCATTCCGGCGAAATCCGCCCGTTGACAAAACTGGTGCGCCCGCATGTCGCATTGGTGACGACGATCGCGCCGGTTCATATCGGCAATTTCTCCGGGCTCAGGGAAATCACCGCCGCCAAGGCGGAGATCTTCGAGGGGCTGGAGCCGGAGGGAGCGGCGATCATCAACCGCGACATCGAGGAATTCGAGCCCCTGGCGCGGGTCGCGAAGAATTGCGGCGCGCAGATCGTTTCCTTCGGCGAACATGCCAAGGCGCTGTTCCGGCTGCTCGACTACCGCACCGTCGGCGAAAAGGGGCACGTCCAGGCGCTGCTCGGCACGGAAGAGCCGGTTTCCTTCAATCTCGGTCTGCCCGGCCAGCATATGGCGGAAAACGCGCTTGCGGCGCTTGCCGCGATCTCCATGGCCGGCGGCGATGCCCATGCAGCCCTGGAAGCGCTCGAGAATGCCGAACAGCTGAAGGGCAGGGGGCAGCGCCGGCTGCTTTCGATCGGCAATGGCAGCTTCACCCTGATCGATGAAAGCTATAACGCCAATCCGGCCTCGATGCGGGCCGCACTGGAATTGCTGGGCGCGGGCACGGGCGACGGACGCAGGATCGCCATACTCGGCGATATGCTGGAACTCGGCGACTATGCCGCCGAAGCGCATGAGGCGCTTGCCGGACCGCTGGTCTCGGCCGGCGTCACCGATGTCTGGCTTGCGGGAGAGCATATGCAGGTTCTCAGAGACGCTCTTCCGGAAAGTATTGCTGTGGAATACCGGGCGAATGCCGACGAACTGGCGGAATTCGCCATCGGCGCGGTCGCGGCCGGAGACACGGTGATGGTAAAGTCATCCAACGGGCTGGGATTCGGCAGGATCGTCGCGAGACTGACCGGGGCCTATCCCGCGCGGTGATAAACCGCTGATAAACGATTTTCGTGGTAAACAGACGTTTGACATGCCGCGAGATACGCAATTATGAAGCGCCGGTTGCGGCCCGTTCGGGGGCCGGTTCGGCGCGTTCCGCCGTCGCTGGAAAGGGGCGTTCATGCTGATTTGGCTTGTGGAGCTGTCCGACAAGTTCCAGTTTTTCAATCTGTTCCGCTATATCACCTTCCGCTCCGGCGCTGCTGTCTTCACCTCGGCCCTGATCGTCTTCCTCTTCGGTCCGCGCATCATCGCCGCGCTCAGAATCAGGCAGGGAAAGGGCCAGCCGATCCGCGCAGACGGTCCGCAGACGCATTTCAAGAAGGCCGGCACGCCGACCATGGGCGGGCTGATGATCCTCGCGGGCATCGTCGGCTCCGCGCTGTTGTGGGCCGATCTTTCAAACGCCTATGTGGTCGCCACGCTGCTGGTCACGCTCGGTTTCGGGGCGATCGGCTTTTACGACGACTATCTCAAGGTCACCAAACAGTCCGACAAGGGCTTTTCCGGCAGGCGGCGGTTGTTCTTCGAATTCATCATCGCCGGCGTTGCCGTCGCCTTCATGATGTATGCCGCCAATCTGGCGACGATCGACGGCGCGACGCTCGGCTCGGCGCTGACCTTTCCCTTCTTCAAGGACGTGATCATCGATCTCGGCTGGTTCTTCATCCCCTTCGGCGCCTTCGTGATCGTCGCCGCGGGAAATTCGGTGAACCTGACCGACGGCCTTGACGGGCTTGCCACCGTGCCGGTGATCATCGCCTCCGGCTCCTTCGCGCTGATCGCCTATGTCGTCGGCAATTCGGTCTTCGCCACCTATCTGCAGATCAATTACGTGCCGGGCACGGGCGAACTCGTGGTGCTGCTTTCCGCCGTCATTGGCGCCTGCATGGGTTTTTTATGGTTCAACGCCCCGCCTGCGGCGATCTTCATGGGCGATACCGGTTCGCTGGCGCTCGGCGGGCTGATCGGCTCCGTCGCGGTGGCCACCAAGCATGAAATCGTGATGGCGATCATCTGCGGCCTTTTCGTGCTCGAGGCGCTCTCCGTCATCATCCAGGTCGCCGTCTACAAGAAGACCGCCAAGCGGGTCTTCCTGATGGCGCCGATCCACCACCATTTCGAAAAGCTCGGCTGGACCGAGAGCCAGGTCGTGATCCGCTTCTGGATCATCTCCTTCGGCCTCGCCCTGATCGGCCTTTCGACCCTTAAGCTTCGATAGGAAAACAATCCGTGATCCCGGTCTCCGTCTTTTCCGGCAAGAAGGTCGCCCTTTTCGGGCTCGGCGGCTCGGGCCTTGCGAGCGCGAAGGCGCTTGTGACGGGCGGCGCGGATGTGGTCGCCTATGACGACCGCGCAGAAAGCCGGGCGGCGGCGGCCGAAGCGGGTATTGCCGTGGTTGACCTGAGGGAGGCGGACTGGGGTAGCTTCGACGCGCTGGTTCTGGCGCCCGGCGTGCCACTTACCCATCCCAAACCGCACTGGACGGTGGAACTGGCGAGAGCCGCCGGCGTCGAAATCATCGGCGATGTGGAGCTTTTTGCCCGCGAGCGCCGCGCGACTTGCCCCGAGGCCAGGCTGATCGCGATCACCGGCACCAACGGCAAATCGACGACGACGGCGCTGATCGGCCACATCCTCAAGGAAGCCGGGCGCGATGCTGAGGTTGGCGGCAATATCGGCCGCGCGGTGCTCGACCTCGCGCCGCTTTCTACCGAGCGGTTCTACGTGGTGGAATGCTCCTCCTACCAGATCGATCTTTCGCCGACGCTCGATGCAGATGTCGGCCTCCTCCTGAACCTGACGCCGGATCATCTCGACCGTCATGGCGACATGAACCGCTATGCGGCCATCAAGGCGCGGCTGGTGGCAGGCGCGAAAACCGCCGTTATCGGCGCCGACGACGACTTTTGCCGCGCGATAGCCCGCCGCCTGCGCGATGAAGGCCACGCCGTGGTCCCCGTTTCGGCGGATATCACCCATGTCGAGGCGGGTCTTGCCTTTGACGGGCGGGCCATTGTCGCGGCCGAGGATGGCCGCGTGGTTGTCGATCTTTCCGGTCATACGGTTTTGCGCGGCGCGCATAACGGCCAGAACGTCGCCGCGGCGATTGCCGCCTGCCGTGCGGTCGGGCTTTCGGATGCGGAAATCCGCGCCGGCATCGCCACGTTCAAGGGGCTTGCCCACCGCATGCAGCCGATCGCGCGGCGCGGCAGGGTGCTGTTCGTCAATGATTCCAAGGCGACAAATGCGGAAGCGGCGGCGCCCGCGCTGAAAACCTTCGACACGATCTACTGGATCGCCGGCGGACGGGCAAAACAGGGCGGCATTGCCGCGCTCGAGATGTTCTTTCCGAAGATTGCCAGGTCCTATCTGATCGGAGAAGCCGCGGAAGCCTTCGCCGAAACGCTTGCCGGCAGAACCGAGATCGTTCTTTCCGGCACGCTGGAACAGGCGGTGCGCGATGCGGCGGGCGACGCGGCGGCGGATGACAGGGAGGCGCCGGTCGTTCTCCTGTCGCCGGCCTGCGCCAGTTTCGACCAGTTCGGAAGTTTCGAAAAGCGGGGCGATGCCTTCGTCAGCGCCGTGATGGCGCTTGATGGCGTGAGCCCGCCCGATGACAGCGGCAGGGGGAAATAAGCCATGGTCTCTCGCGTCCAACGCGGACCGATCGCGGACTGGTTCTGGACCATCGACCGATGGCTGCTGGCGGCCTTCATCGCGCTGATGGGCATCGGTTTCATGCTGTCCTTCGCCGCATCGCCGGCCGTTGCCGATCGTCTCGGCTATGACAGTTTCCACTTCGTCCGTCGTCACGCGATCTTCCTCGCGCCCTCGCTTGCCGTGATGATCGGGCTTTCCTTCTGTTCGCCGCGGATGATCCGAAGGCTCGCCGTGATCATCCTGGTCGGTTCGCTGATGATGATGGTCGCGACGCTCTTCATCGGCACGGCCAATAACGGGTCAAGACGGTGGATCGTGCTGGCCGGCTTTTCGCTGCAGCCGTCGGAATTCCTCAAGCCTGCCTTCGCCGTGGTCTGCGCCTGGCTGTTTGCCGAGCACCACCGCTATCCGGAGATACCGGGCAATCTCTTTGCCGGACTGCTGTTCATCATTTCCGCCGTGCTCCTGATCGCCCAGCCGGACTTCGGCCAGACCGTGCTTCTGGGCATCGTCTGGGGCGGCATTTTCTTCATGGCCGGCATGTCGTGGCTCTGGATTGCCGGGCTCGCGGGCGCGGGCGTTGCCGGTTTTCTCGCGGCCTATGCCTGGCTGCCGCACGTGACCTCGCGTATCGACCGGTTCCTGACAGGCGAGGGCGACAATCTCCAGGTCGAGCTTGCCGCCAAGGCTATCCAGCAGGGCGGGCTTTTCGGTCTCGGGCCGGGCGAGGGCATCGTCAAGCGCCGCCTGCCCGACAGCCATACGGACTTCGTCTTCTCCGTCGCGGCGGAGGAATTCGGCATTCTCTTCTGCATGTTCATCGTCGCGATCTTCGCCTTCATCGTGCTGCGCGGGCTCACACACGCCTATCGCGAGCGCGATGATTTTGCCCGTTTCGCCGTTGCCGGCCTCGTTCTGCAGATCGGCATGCAGTCGATCATCAATATCGGCGTTGCGCTGCAGCTGATGCCGGCCAAGGGCATGACCCTGCCGCTGATCTCTGCCGGGGGCTCGTCGATGATCGCAACCTGCGTCGGCGCGGGCTTTATTTTGGCGTTGACGCGCCACCGGCCGGAAAAGCGCGCCCGACAGGACCACTTCTTTCAGCCGGGCCGATCGCGCGGCGTACCGGCGGAATAGGTTTTACCATGGAAAGCAAGCTCTTCTTCCTCGCCGCCGGCGGGACCGGCGGACATGTTTTTCCGGCGGAAGCCCTGGCGCATGAACTGATCCGCCGGGGCCACACCCTCCATCTGGTGACGGATAGCCGCGCCGAGCGCTATTCGGGAAGCTTTCCGGCGGAAATGATCCACATCGTGCCTTCGGCCACGATCGGCTCGAAGAACCCGATCTCGATCATCCGGGCCGGCTTCACACTGTTCAAGGGCTCGCGCGTGGCGCGGTCGCTGTTTGCGGCGTTCAGGCCTGCCGCGGTGATCGGCTTCGGCGGCTATCCGACGGTGCCTCCGCTCTATGCGGCAGCGGCCAGCGGCATTCCGTCCATGCTGCATGAGCAGAATGCGGTGATGGGGCGCGCCAACAAGATGCTGGCCCCGCGCGTCAACGCCATTGCCGGCGGTTTCCTGACGGGCGAGGGCGAGCCGCTCGGCGCAAAGATATTTCAGACGGGCAATCCGGTACGGCCTGCCGTTCTGGAGGCGGCGAAGACCACCTATGGCGAGCGGACGGCGGACGCGCCCTTCAACCTCCTTGTCTTCGGCGGCAGCCAGGGGGCCCATTTCTTTGCCGATGCCGTTCCCGATGCGCTTGCCCGCCTTTCGCCCGAGATGCGAGCCCTGTTCCGCGTCACGCAGCAGGCGCGGCCGGAAGACGTCGATGCCGTGGCCGCGCGCTTTGCCGAACTCGGCATTCCGGCGGACATCTCGCCCTTCTTCTCCGACATGGCACGGCGGATCGCAGAGGCCCATCTCGTCGTCTGCCGCTCCGGCGCCTCGACGGTGTCGGAACTCTCCGTTATCGGGCGTCCGGCGATCTATGTGCCCTATCCCCATGCGCTCGATCATGACCAGGCGGCCAATGCGGCGCTGGTTGCGGCGAACGGAGGCGCTGAGGTCGTGCGCCAGTCCGCGTTGACGGGCGAGCGTTTTTCGGAATTGTTAACCGAAGCGGTGAATGATCCGGAGAAACTGACTGCCGCGGCGCTCGCGGCAAAGGATGCAGGCAAACCCGACGCGACGGAACGGCTCGCCGATATGGCTGAGGCTCTGGCGTCGGGCAGAAAGATTGAAGGAACGGAAAGATGAAAATGCCACAGGCGATCGGTGTCGTTCATTTTGTCGGCATCGGTGGTATCGGCATGAGCGGCATTGCCGAGGTTCTCAAGAACCTCGGCTATCGGGTTCAGGGGTCCGACCAGGCCGAAAGCGCCAATGTGACGCGGCTGCGCGGGAAGGGCATTGCCGTTTCCATCGGCCACCGGCCCGAGAATCTGGGCGACGCGGAAGTGGTTGTCGTTTCCTCGGCGATCAAGCGCGCCAATCCGGAACTCGTCGCCGCGCGCGAAAAACACCTGCCGGTGGTTCGCCGCGCCGAGATGCTGGCGGAACTGATGCGCTTTCGTGACGCGATCGCCATTGGCGGCACCCACGGCAAGACCACGACGACCTCGATGGTCGCCGCCCTGCTTGACGCCGGCAATCTCGATCCGACGGTCATCAATGGCGGCATCATCAATGCCTATGGCACCAATGCACGCATGGGCGAGGGGGAATGGATGGTGGTCGAGGCGGATGAATCCGATGGCACCTTCCTGAAACTGCCGGCCGAAATCGCCGTCGTCACCAATATCGATCCGGAACATCTCGACCATTACGGCACGTTTGACGGCGTGCGCGCCGCTTTCCGCCAGTTCGTGGAAAACGTGCCGTTCTACGGCTGCGGCGTGCTGTGCCTCGACCATCCGGAGGTACAGTCGCTTGTCGGCCAGATCGAGGACCGGCGCATCGTTACCTATGGCGAGAACCGCCAGGCCGATGTGCGCTTCTCCAATATCCGCAATGAAGGCATCCACACGATCTTCGACGTCGATATCCGCCGCCGCCGCCGGCCTTCGGTGAAGCTTGAGAACCTGGCCCTGCCGATGCCGGGCCGCCACAATGTCTCCAATGCGACGGCCGCGATCGCCGTTGCCGACCGGTTGCATATCTCCGAGGCGGACATCCGCAAGGGGCTTGCGGCCTTTGGCGGCGTCAAGCGGCGGTTCACGCTTGTCGGCACCTGGAACGATGTGCAGATTTTCGATGATTACGGCCATCACCCCGTCGAAATCCGCTCCGTCCTGCGCGCCGCGCGCGAGGCCTGCAACGGCCGGATCATCGCCATCCACCAGCCGCACCGCTATTCGCGGCTGGAAAGCCTGTTCGAGGATTTCACCAATTGCTTCAACGATGCCGACACGGTGTTCATCGCCCCCGTCTATGCGGCGGGCGAAGACCCGCGCGAAGGCTATGACGGCGAAACGCTCGCTGCCGGCATCAGGGCCGCCGGTCACCGCGACGCGCGCTATCTCGCCGCCGAGGAAGAATTGGCGGCACGCATCGCCGGCGTCGCCGAACCGGGCGATTTCGTCGTCATGCTCGGCGCAGGCAGCATCACCCAGTGGGCCGCGCGCCTGCCGCTCGCGCTCGAAGAAACGGCGTGATGGAGCGGATCCATGCTTGACGGCAAAGAACTGATCGAGCGGCTCGGCAAGGCCGCGACCGAACTGCGGGGCCGGCTCGTGCCCAATACGGCGATGGAGCGGGTGACCTGGCTGCGTGCCGGCGGCCCGGCCGAACTTCTGTTCCAGCCGCTCGACGAGGATGATCTGAGGCTGTTTCTTCAGGCGCTGCCCGAGGATGTGCCGCTTTGCGTCATCGGCGTCGGCTCGAACCTTCTGGTGCGCGACGGCGGCATTTCCGGCGCCGTTGTCCGCCTTTCGGCGAAGGGCTTTGGCGGACAGGAAATGGCGGGTGAAAACCGGATCATCGCCGGCGCGATCTCGCCGGACAAGCATATCGCCGGTTTCGCCATGGACCAGGGGATCGGCGGCTTTTCCTTCATGTACGGCATTCCCGGCTCGCTCGGCGGCGCGCTGGCGATGAATGCCGGCGCCCATGGCTCGGAGATTTCCGATCGCGTGGTGGAGATCTATGGTCTGGACCGCAGCGGCAAGAAAGTGACGATCCCGCGCGAGGCCATGCGCTATGACTATCGCTCCGCCGCCGTGCCGAAGGGCGTGATCTTCACCGGCGCGCTGCTCGAGGGCTTTGCCCGGGAGCGGTCGGCGATTCGCGACGAGATGGAGACGGTGCGTGCCCACCGCGAGACCGCTCAGCCGGTGCAGGAGAAGACCGGCGGCTCGACCTTCAAGAATCCCGACGGTCAGTCCGCCTGGCGCCTGATCGACGAGGCCGGCTGCCGCGGGCTGATGATCGGCGGCGCGCAGATGTCGCCGATGCACTGCAATTTCATGATCAATCGCGGTAATGCGTCTGCCCACGATCTGGAATATCTCGGCGAGACCGTGCGCGAACGCGTCTACAACCACTCCGGCATTCTGCTGGAATGGGAAATCCGGCGCATCGGACGCTTCCTTGCCGGCCGCGATGTCTATGAATTCGTCCCCCAGGAACTGGACTGAAGCTCTGCGCCGCACTGGCCTTTCCGCGGGGCGTTAGCGCTGTCAGGCGGGGCTAAAAGCCTCAGCCGGAACAGCTTTTTCTCGTCCGGTTAACCAAAGTAAACGCTTCATTAACCATCCTCCTTCACTAATGGGGACAAGAAACGCTTTCCTCAAAAAAGCGGTATTCCAGGTGTTGGTCCGGCGTTTGCCGGCAAAGGCGGGGACGGGTATGAGTTCCGGACATGTGGCTGTATTAATGGGCGGGTTTTCCTCCGAGCGTCAGGTCAGCCTGGCGTCGGGAAAGTCCTGCGCCGATGCGCTGGAAGCCGAAGGCTTCCGCGTCAGCCGGATCGATGTGACCCGCGATGTCGCCACCGTGCTTTCCAAGATGAAGCCCGATGTCGCCTTCAATGCGCTGCACGGACCCTTCGGCGAGGACGGAAAGGTCCAGGGCATCCTCGAATATCTTGAGATCCCCTATACCCATTCCGGCGTGCTGGCATCGGCGCTCGCCATGGACAAGGCCCAGGCCAAGCGCGTGGCGTCCGCCTGCGGCGTTCCGGTCGCCGAAAGCCTCCTTCTTCAACGCGGCGAGATCGGCAATACCCATCCGATGGCGCCGCCCTATGTGCTGAAGCCGATCAACGAGGGCTCGTCCTTCGGCGTCCTGATCGTCGACGAGGACCAGGCAAACCCGCCGCAGTCGATCTCGTCCAACGAGTGGACCTTCGGCGAGAAGATCATGGTCGAGCGCTTCATCAAGGGCCGCGAATTCACCTGCGGCGTGATGGACGGCACGGCGCTGTGCGTGACCGAAATCGTTCCCGTCGGCCAGAAATTCTACGATTTCGACGCGAAATATCGGCCCGGCGGATCGAAACACATTCTGCCCGCGGAAATTAAACCGAATATTTACCAAAAGATTCAATCATTGGCCGTTCAGGCGCATCAGGCAATCGGGTGCCGCGGCGTTTCCCGTTCGGATTTCCGTTTCGACGAGACGCTGGGTGAGGACGGCATCATCTGGCTGGAGGTGAACACCCAGCCCGGGATGACCGAAACTTCGCTGGTACCCGAGATGGCTGCCGATGCCGGCTATGATTTTGGTGCATTTCTCCGGTGGATGGTGGAGGACGCTTCGTGTTTGCGATGAAGGCGAAAAAGGGCGATACGGCCGAGAACGGCCGCAGCGAACCCGTCGGACGGAGCGGCGTCCTGCCGCGTCCCGTCAGGCGCGTGGTTCGCGTTTCCGCCGGCCTTCTCACCGGCCGCACGCCCGTGCCGCGCCATGCGGGAAGCCTCGCTGCGCTCGTCTTCTTCGTTGCCGTCGGCGCGAATGCGATAGCCGTTGCCGACAAGGGCGACCTCGTGCGCCGCGCGGCCTTCCAGATTGCCGGCTTTGCGGTCGAGGATATCGAGATCTCCGGCAATGAGCAGACCTCCGAAATCGCCATCCTGCAAAGCCTCGGTCTCGAAGGCGCCTATTCGCTGCGGGGCATCGACGTCCAGCTGGCGCGCGGGCAGCTTCTGAACCTGCCCTGGGTGGCGGAAGCCGATGTGCGCAAGATCTATCCCTCGACGCTGAAGATCACGCTGACCGAACGCGAACCTTACGCGCTCTGGCAGCAGGAAGACGGCCGGACGCTGATGATCGAGCAGAACGGCAATGTCATCGGCCCGCTCAGCGCGCCGAAATTTCGCCGGCTTCCCCTGGTTCTCGGCCAGGGCGGCAATTTCGCCGCCGCCGACATCGACGGCCTGCTCGAAGGCTGGCCGGCGCTTTCCGAGCGCGTGCGCGCCTACAAGCGCGTCGACGGCCGCCGCTGGGACCTCTATCTCGACAACGGCATGATCGTGAAACTGCCGCAGCAGGAAACGGAAACCGCGCTCGGGCGTCTCAAGAGCCTTGAAGAGAGCCGGTCGATCCTGGAGCGCGAGATCGCCGCCGTCGATCTCAGGCTTGAGGACCGGATCGCCATACAGCTGACGCCCGAAGCCATGGAGCGGCGGCAGGCGGCAACGGAGGCGCTCGAGAAGACATTCAAGAACAAGGGGAGGCGCCTGTGAGCCTGTTCGGCGGCGCCGGCTTCGGCCGGGCAAAACCCCTTTCCGCGAAGAAGACGCATATCGTCAGCGTGCTCGATATCGGCTCGTCGAAGATCGTCTGCATGATCGCGCGGCTGACCCCGCGCGCCGAAAGCCAGATCCTCCCGGGGCGCACCCACAATATCGAGATCATCGGCATCGGCCATCAGCGTTCGCAGGGCATCAAGAGCGGCGTCATCGTCAATCTCGATGCGGCCGAGCATGTGATCCGCCAGGCGGTGGATGCGGCCGAAAGCATGGCCGGCATCACGATCGACAGCCTGATCGTCAACGTCTCGGCCGGTCGCATCAAGAGCGATACCTATACGGCGGCGATCGATCTCGGCGGCCAGGATGTCGATGCCTCGGACCTGCGCCGGGTGCTGTCGGCCGTCTCGCGCCGCTCGATCAACGACGAGCGCCAGGTGCTGCATTCGCTGCCGGCCGGCTTCACGCTCGACGGCGAGCGCGGCATCCGCGATCCGCTCGGCATGTATGGCGAGACGCTCGGCGTCGACCTGCATGTGGTCACAGCCGAGCGGCTGGCGCTGCGCAATCTCGAACTCTGCGTCAACCGCGCCCATCTTTCGGTCGAGCGAATGGTGGCCACACCCTATGCCAGCGGACTTGCAGCCCTTGTCGACGACGAGGTCGAACTTGGCTGCGCAGCGATCGACATGGGCGCCGGCACGACGACGATTTCGGTCTTTTCCGAAGGCCGGCTGGTGCATACCGACGCGATCAGTCTCGGGGGGCATCATGTAACCACCGATCTGGCGCGCGGCCTGTCCACCCGCCTGGAAGATGCCGAGCGGCTGAAATGCGTTCACGGCTCGACGCTCGCCTCGAGCGCGGACGAACGCGAGATGATCGCGGTGCCTTCGATCGGCCATGACGACCATGACCAACCACGCCAGATTTCCAAGGCGCTGCTGTCGAAAATCGTCCGGGCTCGGGTGGAGGAAACGCTCGAACTGATCCGCGACCGCATCCAGCTTTCAGGCTATTCGGCGGTCGTCGGAAAGCGGGTGGTGCTGACCGGCGGCGCAAGCCAGCTGATCGGCCTGTGCGAACTCGCGCGGCGCATCTTGAGCCGCAATGTCAGGATCGGCCGTCCGATGGGCGTTTCCGGTCTGCCGCTTCCGGCCAAGGGTCCGTCCTTTGCCACGGCAGCGGGACTGTTGATCTATCCGCAGCTTGCGGAAAGCGAGACCTATGGCGGCGAACAGCGGGGTTTTCTGCCATCGGGAGGCGGACGCCTGTCACGCGTCGGCCAGTGGTTCAGGGAAAGTTTTTAAAGAACACCAAGAGATTGGCCGGCTTGGCGGTGCGGCCATAGCGAGAAGGAACGAAACCAAATGACGATTACGCTTCAAAAGCCAGATATTACCGAACTGAAGCCGCGCATCACCGTTTTCGGTGTCGGCGGCGGCGGCGGCAACGCCG
>NZ_CFHTCS010000086.1:0-14128 GCF_984369615.1 Martelella sp.
CTTCCCGACCGATCCCGGCCCGGTTCTGGTGCGCGACATGCTCTGCCTGGTGAAGGACAGCCCCGAGCCGGAACTTGCCAAGATGTTTGCCGAAAAGGCCCTCGGCGTCGCAAACCAGACCGATTACGCCGAGCAGATCTTCTTCGGCCCGACCAACTCCATGGTCGAACTCTCCGAGGAAGCCTCCGCCGACGTGATCGACACGCCGGAAGAGGTCGAAAGCCTGGTACAGCTGGACTGGCCCTACGTCATCGAGCAGCGCAGCGACTGGACCCAGCGCTGGAACAAGGAACTGCTCGAACAGTAAGTCCACGACCCTTGCCGCCGCGCCGCAACCGGCGCGGCGGCTTTCACCATTCTGGTGATGCTGCAATCGGGTAGAAGTGATCTCATGAACAAACGCGCGCTGATGCTGCTGATGCCGGCACTCATCCTGTCGGGCATCGTCTTTCTGCTTCCCTTTCTGTGGCTGTTTGTCACCAGTTTCAGGGTGCAGGGGGAAGGCTCGCTTTTGATGGCGGAAGGCTTTTCGGCGGCCAATTACGCCAGGCTGGTATCCGACACCTATTTTGCCGAGGTCTTCTTCCGCACCATCTGGATGAGCGCAGCGGCAACCGTGATTGCCCTTGTCATCGCGCTGCCGATGGCGCGCCAGATCGCCGTCAGCGCCGGCCGCGCCAAGGGGCTGCTGCTGGCGCTTATTCTGGTGCCGCTCGTTTCCGGCGCGCTGCTTCCCACGCTCGGCATGCTCCATCTTCTGGGGCCGCTCGGTGTGATCAATTCCATCCTGAAGGACCTCGGTCTGATCACCCGCAGCGTCAAGTTTCTCGGCACGGCGCCGGGCGTCATCATCGGCCTGGTGCAGGCTTTCCTGCCGTTGATGCTCCTGCCGCTCGTCAATGCGCTCTCCCGCCTGCCGAAGGATGTGGAGGCGGCGGCCGAAACGCTGGGCGCGCCGACATTCATCGTCTGGCGGCGCGTTATCCTGCCGCTGATCGCGCCGGGCATCATTGCCGGCTCGGTGCTGGTGTTCTGCGCCTCGCTGACCTCCTTCGTCACGCCGCAGATCCTCGGCCAGGGCAAGATCGCGACCTTCGGCACCATGGCCTATCAGCAGGCCTCGCTGGTGCTGGACTGGCCGTTTGCCTCGGCCATCGCCGTGGTCATGCTGGCGATCCTGGCGCTCGGTCTTGCCATCGGCTCGTTTGCCTCGAAACTGCTCGCGCGGAGGCCCGCATGAAAACCTATGGGTTCGCCGTTTCCGCTCGCTTCATCTGGACCGTGCTCGCCTTCATCTTCCTGCTGGCGCCGATCGCGGTTCTGATCTTCGCCTCTTTCGACGATGCGAGCTTCTTCCGCTTTCCGCCAAAGGCCTATTCTTTGCGCTGGTATGACGCCGCCCTTGAAAGCCGGGAATATAAAAGCGCACTGTCGGTCTCGCTTCTGGTTGCGCTGCTTGCCGGTTTCATCGCCGTCCTCTTCGGCGCCATGGCGGCCTTCGCGCTGGTGCGCTACAGGCCGGCCGGCGGCCGGATAGTCGAAGCGATCCTGATGACGCCGCTGGTGCTGCCGCTGATCGTCTGGGCGATTGCGCTTCTGCAGATCTATTCGAAACTTGGCATGTCCGGCACGCTGCCGGCGCTGGTGCTTGCCCATGCGGTGATCACCATGCCGTTTTCCGTGCGCATCATGGTCTCGACCTTTGCCGATCTCGATCCGCTGCTGGAACAGGCTGCCGCCACGCTCGGCGCATCCCCCGGCCGCGTGGTCCGGCGCATCACGCTTCCGCTTGCCATGCCGGGGCTCGTGTCATCCGCCGCCTTCTCGGTGCTGATTTCCTTCAATGACGTGATCGTCTCCTCGCTGATTGCGGGCGCGCGCTGGATCACCTTTCCGGTCAGGCTTTATGCGCAGCTCCGCAGCCAGGGCATTGATCCGATCACGCTTGCCATCGGTTCGGCGATTGTCGCCTTTATCCTTGTCGCCGCGCTGATCGGCGAATTCATGTTCAAATGGTCACGCCGTCTTTGAGAAAGATTGAATAATGTCCGAAGAATACCGCTATCTCAAAACCATGCCGCATTTCGTGCGCGACGGCGTGCCCCTGCTCACCGGCTTTACGCGCGACCGCATCGCTCCTTACGTAGTGCTTGCCGTCAAGGATCCGCTGGTCGTTGGTGACGGCGCGGAGGAGGATTCCCTTGCCGCAGCGCTTGACAATGCCGAAATCTCCGCAAAGACCGGCCTCTTCACCACGGTGACCGGCACCTATGAGGGCGCGCCGGTCTCGATCGTCTCCGGCGGCTCCGGCTCGCCCGAGGCGGAACTGGCGCTGATGGATCTCTTCAACTTCACAGATTGCACCACAGTCATCCGCATTGGCGGCTGCGGCGCGTGGAGCCCGAAGGTCGGCGTCGGCGATATCGTCATTTCCTCCGGCGCGGTGCGCGACGAGGGTATGACCAAGGCGCATGTGCGCGCCGAATATCCGGCCGTTGCCGACTGGCAGGTGGTCGGCGCGATGAAGGCGGCGGCCGATCAGGTCGGCCATCCCTATCACATCGGCATCACCCGTTCCGGCGACAGCGAATATTGCGGCTGGGGCAAGCCGGGTCCGGGCGGCTATCTTCAGGAAGACCACAAGCAGGTCATCGATTACTGGAGCCGCGCCGGCGTGCTCAACACGGACCGGGAAAGCGCCGCGATCCTGACGCTTTGCAGCCTTTACAGCCGTCGCGGCGGGGCCGTCTGCTCGGTCGGCGACAATGTGGTGACCGGCGAATTGCACAAATCCGGCTCAGGCCAGACGGCGGCGATCACGGTCGGCCTTTCCGCGCTTGCAAGCCTTTTCCGGGAGGATGCCAATGGCTGACAAGCACGCGCCCGACCATCTGGTGATCCAGAAGGTGATGAAGCATTACGGCGGCGGCGAGCCGGCGCTGAAAAGCGTGTCCCTCAACGTCCGCAAGGGCGAGTTCCTGGCGCTTCTCGGCCCGTCCGGCTGCGGCAAGACCACGCTGTTGAAAATCATCGCCGGCCTTGAGAAGGCAACCGAAGGCCAGATGGCGCTGGCTGGCGAGGGGCTGGATGCCATCCCGACCTACAGGCGCGATATCGGTATCGTCTTCCAGTCCTATGCGCTGTTTCCGCATATGACGGTCGATGCCAATATCCGCTTTGGCCTCGACATGCGCGGCATCAAGGGGAAAGAGGCTGACCGGCGGGTGGCGGAAGCGCTCGACCTGGTCAAGCTCGAAGGGCTTTCCGCGCGCATGCCCAACGCGCTTTCCGGCGGCCAGCAGCAGCGCGTGGCGCTTGCCCGTGCGTTGGTCATCCGCCCCAAGCTTCTGCTTCTCGATGAGCCGCTTTCCAATCTCGATGCAGTGCTCAGAAAAAGCGTGCGCGTCGATATCCGCGAACTGCACGAGCGCATCGGTCTGACGACGGTGATGGTGACCCATGACCAGGAGGAGGCAATGAGCATGGCCGATCGCGTGGCGGTGATGGCCAATGGCTATGTGTTGCAGCATGATACGCCGGAGACGATCTACGAGCATCCGGCCTCAGCCTTCGTGGCGACCTTCGTCGGCAGCCCGCCGGCGATCCTGCTGCCGGTGGAAAAGACGGCCCACGGCTACGGCATCGGCGGCACGGCTTTTACCCCCACCACGACGCTCGCTGTGGCCATCGACCGGCAGAACGGAAAGCCGGTTCTGCTGGGCCTCCGCTCCGACCGGCTGTCCTTCTCCGATGAACCCGGTTCGCTGACAATCACCGGCGAGGTGCATTCCTGCGAATATATCGGCGGCTCCTGGCTGGTGCATGTGGCGCTCGGCGAGCACCGCATTGCCGTGCCGACGCGCGAACGCCCGCCGCAATTCGGCGAAGTCGCCCATATCCGCATCGACGAGGCCGAGCCGCTGCTGTTCGATCCCGAAACCGGCGCCAAGGTCGCGCTCTCATGAGCGGCGCGATCTATTGCCTCGGGCCGCTGGTGCTTGACCGGATATTGACCGTTGATGACCTGCCCGGCCACGACGAGAAGGCCTTCATCAAGGAAAAGGAAGAGCGCGCCGGCGGTCCGCCGCTCAACTGCGCCTGGGCGCTGAGCCGGCTTGGCGAGGATGCCCGGCTGGTCTCCACAATCGGCGATGACGGCGAGGGCGCGATCCTGATGCAGTGGTTGGCCGAGCGCGACATGAGCACCGAAGCCGTCGACGTGAAGGCCGACAGCATCACCGCGTCCGCCACCATCATCGTCGACCGCACCGGGGAAAAGGCGATCCTGATCGATCCCGTTCCTGTCGAGACGCTGGCGGTGATTGGCGACAGCGTTTCGCTTCAGGCAGACGATACGGTCGTCTCCAATTTCTTCCATCCCGAAGCCGTGGCGCGCATGTTCGATCGCGCCGCGAAAACCGGCATCGACCGGATGATCGATCTGGAACTGCCGGAGATCGAGCGATGGGGCTGGCAAGCGATGGAAAACATCCTGCCCTTCGCTTCGCTGGTGGTCACCAACCGGCAGGTGCTCGAGGCATGGATGGCGCGCATCGGCAATGAACGGCCGATTGCCGAAGCCGCCGAGGGACTGGCGCGTTTTCTCTCGGGTGCCGGCAGCCGTAGCGCCGTCGTCACGCTCGGCTCCGAGGGGCTGGTCGCAATTGACGGCGATGCGGTGTTCCGCCTTGATGCCTTCAAGGTCACGCCGCGCAACACCACGGGAGCGGGCGATGTATTTCTGGCAGGCCTTGCCGCAGCCATGCGGCGCGGCCGGAAATTCAAAAAGGCGCTCGCCTTCGGCACGGCCGCCGCCGCGCATTTCCTGCAAACGGGGCGGTGCGACGGCGCCGCCGCCGAAGCGCTGATGAAAGACAAGATGAAGGAAAGACTGTAGACAATGGCCACCAGATCGAAAGCAATCGAGGCCGTTCTTGCGGCCGCCTGCGTCGCCGACGCGCTGGGCGCTGCCACCGAATGCATGCACCCGGACGAGATTTTCCGTATTTTCGGCGGACCGGTGAAGACCTTTCGCACGCCGCCGGAAAAAGCGCCCTTCGCCAAGGGCCTCGCGCCGGGCCGGCTGACCGATGACGCGACGCAGATGCTGGCGATGGCGAAGCGGATTATCGGGCTTGATCGCCCGCCGGTCTCCGCCGACGCGATTGCCGGCTTCATCGACTGGTCGCACGACGAGGAAATGTTCCAGCGCTTTGCCGGACCGACGACGCGGATTGCCGTGGAGGCGATGCGCGCCGGCGCGCCCGCGGAAGCCGTTGCCACGCCCGAGACCTATTCCTGCATGTTTGGCACCTCGAACGGCGGGGCGATGCGCGCGCCGACGGCCGGCTGTGCCGCGGCCGGTAATCTCCCCGAGGCTGTCAGGCTCGCCTGCCTGATGTCGGCCCCGACGCACAACACCCAGATCGCCTATGCCGGCGCTTCCGCCGTTGCCGGCGCAATTGCTGCCGGCCTGTCCGCTGAACGGTCGATGACCGTTTCGGAGGCGGCCCTTGAAGGCGCGCGGCTGGGCGAGGCCGAAGCATATCGCAGCGGCCGTATCGTCGGCGGTGCGGGTGTTGCGCGCCGCATCGAGATCGCCGTCGAAATCGGCATCCGCTACAAGGCGGATATCGCGGCGGCGCGGGCCGAACTGATCGAGGTGATCGGCAATGGCGTTGCCATGTCGGAAGCCGTGCCGCATGCTTTCGGCCTTGTTGCCGCCACAGACGGCGACCCGTGGGCGGCGATCGTCGCTGCCGTCAATGGCGGCAATGACAGCGACACGATCGCGATGATCGCCGGTTCGGTGGCTGCGGCCTGGAACGGTGCGGCGGGCATTCCGGCTCAGCTGATCGAGGAGGTCTCGCGCGTGAATGGGCTGGATCTTGCTGGCGTTGCCGAGGGGCTTGCCACGTTCAACGAACAGGTTATTGCGGGAGAGCGCGCATGAAGCGCTACTGGACGGAAATGACATCGCCGGACCATGCGGCGCTGCCGGAGAACACCGTCGCGGTTCTGCCCGTCGGGGCGACCGAGCAGCATGGGCCGCATCTGCCGGTCGGAACCGACTGCCTGATCAACAACGGCATCGTGGCCGAGGCGCTGAAGGTCCTTGGAGACGATGTTCCTGCCGTCATCCTGCCGCTACAGCCGGTCGGCGCCTCGCAGGAACATCTCGATTATGCCGGATCGCTCGCCCATCCCGCGCCCGATCTTATGCAATCCTGGACGCGGGTGCTCGACTGCGCGGTACGCTCCACCGGTCTGAAGCGCATTCTGATCTTTAACAGCCATGGCGGCCAGGCGGGGCTGCTTGCCACTGTGGCGCTCGACCAGCGCGTGCGTCACAACATTCTCGGCGCCTATGCCACCTGGTTCGATGCGGGATATCCCGAAGGGCTTTTCACCGATGAGGAGATCCGCACCGGCTTTCACGGCGGCGATATCGAAACCTCGCTGATGCTGGCGCTGCACCCGGACCTGGTCGTCATGGAAAACCTCGGCGATTTTCCGTCGTCGGTTAACGAAATAGAGGCAGCTACCTCTCAGCTTTCCGCCAATCCCGGCGGCGGTCGCCTAGGTGGCCTCGGCTGGAAGGCGCAGGACCTCAATGCAGACGGGGTGACCGGCGATGCGCGCCGTGCAACGGCGAAAAAGGGTAGGGCGTTGCTGGAGCACACGGCGGCGAGCCTCGCGAGGCTGATTGCCGATCTGGCGAACGCGCCGATGCCGTCGGACAACTGGCCGCCGGAGAAGTATCGGGCTTGAGGTGAGGGCCTCGAGGGCATCGAACGCATGCTTGTGGAACCCGATCTCCCCCTCAAGGGGGAGATGCCCCGACAGGGGCAGAGGGGGGACGCTATCCGAATGCGAGGTGCAAGTGGGTTATGCCGCATACCCCTCTCTGTCGCGTTCGCGACATCTCCCCCTCAAGGGGGGAGATTGATGTTGTTGGCTATCCTCACCCCGCCAAGAGGCTGGCATTGCCGCCGGAGGCGGTGGTGTCGACGCAGAGATGGCGCTCATGCACCACGTGGGCCTTGTCCGGCATCGCGGTGATCAGCGGCAGGACGGGGCCTGAACGTTTGGCGAGCGCCGCGGCAAAGGCCCGTGCAACGTCTTCATCTCCCCACCACAGAGCGCCGGAAAAGCCTTCGAGCGTGGTCAGCGTTTCCGGTTCGACATGGCCATCGACAGCAACGGCGCGGCCGCCCAGCGCCTCGACGGCGGCCTCCTGGGCTGCGGCGATCTCCTTGCCGGGACCGAGGCAGAGAAGCGGCGGGCGGGTGTAGAAGGCGAGCCGGTTGAGTTCGCCGGTGACGCCGGGCATCAGTTCCTCGTCCAGTTTGACTTCGGCAAGCGCCGACAGCATGGCCGCGACCGATTTCATGTCGGCATTGGCCGCCCAGTCTTCGCCGCCCGTCTGACCGGAAGCCGGCGCGAGGAATCGCGGCAGGTAATGCGGGCCGCCGGCCTTCGGCCCCGTGCCCGAGAGCCCTTCGCCGCCAAACGGCTGCGAGCCCACGACCGCGCCGATCTGGTTGCGGTTCACATAGATATTGCCGACGTGAATGCTTTCCGAGACCGCCTGCACCCGGTCGTCGATGCGGGTGTGGAGGCCGAAGGTCAGGCCGTAGCCGCGCGCATTCACCTTTTCGACGACCTTCTCGAGATCGCGCGCCTTGTAGGTCGCGACATGCAGCACCGGGCCGAAGATCTCGCGCTCCAGATCATCAATGCCCTTGACCCTGAGCATGGTTGGCGGAATGAACGTGCCGGTTTCGGGCGCCTTCAACTGATGAAGGATGCTCCCGGATTTTTCCTTGAGATAGGCGGCAATGCCATCGCGCGCCTCGGCGTCGATCACCGGTCCGACATCGGTTGAAAACAGCCAGGGGTCGCCAATGGCAAGCTGGTCCATCGCGCCCTTGATCATCTCGATCAGATGCTCGGCCGTGTCTTCCTGAATGTAGAGGCAGCGCAGCGCCGAGCAGCGCTGGCCGGCAGACTGGAAGGCAGAGGCGACGATATCGCGCACGGCCTGTTCGGGAAGAGCCGTGCTGTCGACGATCATGGCGTTGAGCCCGCCGGTTTCGGCGATCAGGGGTGTGCCGGGCTTCAGGTTCTTTGCAATCGATTTCTCGATCAGCTTGGCCGTGTCGATCGAGCCGGTGAAGACGGCGCCGGCAACGCGGCTGTCGGCCGTCAGCGCTGCGCCCACCGTCGGTCCGTCGCCGGTCAGAAGCTGGAGGGCCGATCTCGGCACGCCCGCCTCGTGCAGGAGTTCGACCGCCTTGTGGGCGATCATCTGCGTCTGTTCGGCCGGTTTGCAGAGCACGCCATTGCCGGCCATCAGGGCGGCGGAAATCTGGCCGGTGAAGATCGCCAGCGGGAAATTCCACGGGCTGATGGCGGCGATGATGCCGCGCGGCGCCCGCACCGTGTTCTCGCCCTCGCGGGCATAATAGCGCAGGAAGTCGACCGCCTCGCGCACCTCGCCGATGGCATCGGCAATGGTCTTGCCGGCTTCGCGCGCCAGAAGCGCGAACATCACGCCGTAATTTGCCTCATAGAGATCGGCGGCCCTGCGCAGCACGGCGGCGCGCTCGGATGCCGGCGCATCCCAGGCGGCGGCGTCATCGAAGGCGCGCGCAACGGTCGCCTCGTCGGCCTCCAGCACCGTGCCGATTGTCTCGCCCGTTGCCGGGTTGGTGACGGTTCTGGATGTGCCGGTCGGCTCGGAAACCGTCAGCGGCTTGCCGTCGGGAAGCGGGACGTCACGTGCTTTCTCGATTGCGGCCAGCACGTCGTCTGCCGTCGTGTCCCAGCCTTTCGCCGCCACCCGGCCCTCGCCGAAAATATCGGCGGGCTTCTTCAGCGCCGCCGGCGGCTTCGCGGTCTCGACGGCCTCGAACGGATCGCTGGCAACGGTCTCGGGTGAAATATTGGTGTCGACGATCTGGTGCACGAAAGAGGAATTCGCGCCGTTTTCCAGCAGGCGTCGCACGAGATAGGCCAGCAGATCGCGATGGGCGCCGACCGGGGCGTAGATGCGGCAGTGACCGCCTGTCTCCTTCTTCACGATGTCATGCAGCCGCTCGCCCATGCCGTGAAGCCGCTGCAGCTCGAAGGGCCGGCCATCGGCGAGTTCCAGCACGGCGGCGATCGTGTGGGCATTGTGCGAGGCAAACTGCGGGAAGATGCGGTCGCCGAGTGAAAAAAGCTTCCTGACCAGGCAGAGATAGGCAACATCGGTCGCCGCCTTGGTGGCGTAGAGCGGAAAGTCCGGCATGCCGTTGACCTGGGCAAGCTTCATCTCCGTATCCCAGTAGGCGCCCTTGACCAGCCGCACATTGATCTTGCGGTCATAGCGCGTCGCCATGTCATGGAGCGCGTCAAGGGCGGCATCGGCGCGCTTGCCGTAAGCCTGGACGACGACGCCGAAGCCCTCCCATCCGTCCATTGCGGCATCCGCCATCACCGCGTCGATCACCTTGAAGGACAGCGCGAGGCGGGCCTGTTCCTCCGCGTCGATATGCAGCGCGATGCCGGCGTGTTTGGCCTGAAAGGCAAGGCGCTTGACGACCGGCACCAGCTCGTCCATCACGCGCTCTTCCTTGGCGACCTCGTAGCGCGGGTGGAGGGCGGAGAGCTTGATCGAGATGCCGGGATTATCGACGATCCTGTGGTGAACGGCCGCCTTGCCGATCGCCGTGATGGCGTCGGCGTAGTGCCGGTCATAGCGCGCGGCGTCATCGGCCGTCATCGCCGCCTCGCCGAGCATGTCGAAGGAATAGGTGAAGCCCTGCTGCATCCGGCTGTCGCCGCGCTTCAGCGCCTCTTCGATGGTTTCGCCCAGAACGAACTGCCGGCCCATTTCCTTCATCGCGCGCAGGACGGCGGTGCGGATCACGGGTTCGCCCATGCGCCGCACAAGGCCGTGCAGCGTGTTGGCGATGCCGGGGTCGTTGCGGTCATCAAGCACCTTGCCGGTCAGCATCAGCGCCCATGTGGACGCATTGACGAGCGATGAGGCCGCCGTGCCGAGGTGATTGTTCCACTCCGACGGCGCGATCTTGTCCTCGATCAGCGCGTCGATCGTAAACTTGTCCGGCACGCGCAGCATGGCTTCCGCCAGGCACATCAGCGCCACGCCTTCGCGCGTGGAAAGCCCGTATTCGGCCAGGAAATGCTCCATCAGCGTCGGCTTGCTCTCCGAACGGATGCGCCGGACGAGATCGGCCGCGCGTTTGCTGATCGCCCTGCGTTCTTCCGGCGTGATGTCCGCACTTTGGGCGAGGGCTGCCAGAAGCGGGGCGTCGGGGGTGAATTTCTGCTCAAAACCGAGCGCTGGGAAGGGGGTGTCGGCCAAGGTCTGCTCCTCGTTTTCCATCAGACTAACGTCAATTGCGTAGACGATGCGACCTGTTTTCGATATTTATTTAGCCATTCGGAACAAAAAACAATGAGAACCAGGTCAGGCGATGGAAATCGATCCCATCAACCGCAAAATCCTCGAGGAACTGGTCGTCGATGCGCGCATCTCCATGACGGATCTGGCGCGCAGGGTCGGCCTGTCAAAGACGCCGGTCGCGCTCAGGGTCCGGCAGATGGAGGATATGGGGCTGATCAAGGGCTACCGCGCCATGCTTTCGCCGATCAAGCTCGGGCTTACCCATGTCACCTATGTCACGGTGAAGGTGAGCGACACCCGGCAAAAGGCGCTGCAGCAATTCAACGCGGCGGTCCGGCAGATCCCCGAGGTGGAGGAATGCTATCTGATCGCGGGGGGCTTCGATTACCAGATCAAGGTTCGCTCGCGCGACATGGCGCATTTCCGCCGTATCATGGCGGAGAAGATTTCCGAGTTGCCCTTCGTCAGCTGGACGACGAGCTATGTGGCGATGGAGGCGGTTGTCGACCAGAGCTGGGTGGCGGTCTGATGCCGCGCACGCCGGGCGTCACAGCGATGTCAGGACGCTCGTGACCGCCCAGATCACGAGGCCCACCGGGGCGAGCGCCAGCAGCGCGAAAAGGCCGTCGCGGGTCAGCATCGAAAAGGCGATCAGCGTCACCGCCACGCCGATCAGCGACGACGAGAACGGCACGAACTCCATCAGCGGCATCACCGCGCCGAACAGCGTGCAGGCAAGCGGCAGCAGCAGCAACAGCGGCGGCTTGAACAGAAAGGTCAACCGCTTGCGGCTGACGCGGTCGACGAAGCGGGTGAACGGCAGGATTTTCTCGAGTCCGGCATGGAGCCTCGGGGTCTTGACGGTGCGGCGGCGGATCCATCCGGGAAGCCAGATCTGCTTGTGGCCGACAAGTCTTTGCGCGGCGATCATCATGATGATCAGGCCGCAGACGGTGGAAAGCCCCGGCACGCCGCTCAAGGGCGTGATCAGGATCAGCGCCGGCAGGATGAGGAGCGGAATGAAGGAGGCGTGGCCGAAGGAGCGCATCAGCTGTTCGACGGAGACGGTGCCGCCTCCGGTCTCTTCGACGGTGCGCTCGACAATTTCCGTCAGGGAATGGAATTCATGATCGGCCGTATCGGCTTGTTCCAAGAAAGACTCCTGCCGTAATCGAAGATGGATTTCGGTTCAAACGCCGGGGGAGGCCATCCGGTTCCCGCTCCGCGCGTCCGCGTGGACGCCATTGATTTATCATGCCGGCTGTGCCCTGTTGATGAAAACAACCATGTTGAGAGGATCCTATGTCGGAAGAACGTCTTGAAAGGCTCGAAGCGCAGATTGCCGCGCATCAGGAAGTGTTGATCGCGCTTGCCGCCGCCCTTCCCGAAGGCGAGAACCGGGCGGTGTTCCGCGCCGCGCTCGACGGGCTTCTGACCGTCAAGGGGCAGGAGGAGGATCCCGGCTTTGATCCCGATTCTTCCTTTGCCTTCCAGTACCGCGTGGCCGATACGATCCGCGCTATCGTCGAGGGCGCCGAGGCGCGCTCGAAGCGCTGAGCGAGAAAGCGGGGATGCGCCTGATTTTCGGGAACCTTTCGCCGGTTTGCGGCGTTGGAAAAAAGGTTAAAACGGAGGATCAGGCCAATGCCGAAAGCGACGCGAGATCAGCGCCCGTCCGTCAAGGACGAGGAAACCTATCAGGCCCTGCGCGATGACGGAGCCTCGAAGGAAAAGGCCGCGCGCATTGCCAACGCCCAGGCCAACAGCAGCATGAAGCCGTCGAAAAAGGGCGGAGAGGCAGACCCTTACGAGGAATGGACGCGCGATGATCTTTACGATCAGGCGCAGAAGATCGGCATTGAGGGGCGCTCGAAGATGGACAAGGGCGAACTGATCGAGGCCCTGCGCAACCACTGACGGAAACCCCGTCAGCGCTCCGAAAACCCGCTTTCGGGCCTGGGCGTCTCTTCCTCATCCAGGAGATCGGCGACCCGCCGGAACGAGGTGACAATGGAAAACTGCTCGTTCCGGTCAAAGGCGGAGAACTCCGCGGCGAAGCCGTCGGCAAAGAGCGAGGGCGCGCCCGCAAGTGTGGTTGACCCCGTGGCCGTCAGTACGGCCTGCACCTTGCGCCGGTCGGATGAAGACCGTTTGCGCTCGATCAGTCCCTTTGCTTCGAGCTTGTCGAGAATGGTGACAGTCGTCGCCGGGCTGAGGTCGGCCTGTCTGGAAATCGCCGCCGTCGTCAGCGCGCCCTGGTCGGCAACCGCCTGCAACACGACGATCTGCGGGATCGTGAGGCCCGTCTTGCGCCCGATGCGTTTCGAACGGATGTCGATGGCGTGCGCGATGCGGCGTATCGCCTTCATCACGGCCTCGGCGTTTTTCGAGGTCAGGTCCTCGTCCTTCATGGAACCAGTCAATTACAACAGAAATTATTTGAACTCAAATGATTTTTGTTGTAACCAAAAAGCAACCCAGAAGCGCGGGTTCTCGCCCGCAACGCAATTTCGCCGCGCTGGCAGAACGCAGACGGCGACGAGACAATCGAACCCGCGCCTTGTTCTGTGGAGACCTCCCTTGCTTCTCGGGCCCGGCGCCAAGAACAGGAGCAGTCGACCAGAACATGTGTGGTATTGCCGGAGAAATCAGATTTGACGGAACGCTTGCGGATGCCGAGGCTGTTGCCCGCATCACCGAGGCGCTTGCCCCGCGGGGGCCGGATGGCAGCGGCATTCTCGGCCGCGGCAATTATGCCTTTGGTCATCGCCGCCTGAAGATCATCGATCTCTCCGAAAAGGCCGCCCAGCCGATGACCGATCCCGAACTCGGTCTGACGATCGTCTTCAACGGCTGCATCTACAACTATCCGGAGCTGCGTAAGACGCTGGAGGAGAAGGGATACCGCTTCTTTTCCACCGGCGATACCGAGGTCATCCTCAAGGCCTATCACGCCTGGGGCAGGGACTGTGTGAAGCATTTCCACGGCATGTTCGCCTTTGCCGTCATCGAGCGCGACAGCGGCCGGGCCATGCTTGCGCGCGACCGTTTCGGCATCAAGCCGCTTTACTACACCACGAGCGGCAAGAATATCCGCTTCGCCTCCACGCTTCCCGCACTTTTGCGCGGCGGCGGCGTCGACAAGTCCGTCGATCCGGTTGCGTTGCACCATTACATGAGTTTCCACGCCGTTGTGCCGCCGCCGCACACGATCCTGAAGGGCGTGCGCAAGCTGCCGCCGGCGACGACGCGCTGTTATGAGCCGGATGGCTCGTTCGAGGATGTCCGTTACTGGGCTCCGCCACATGAGCGCGACCCGGCAACTGCCGGCCTGTCGCGCGAGGAATGGCGCGACAGGGTGCTGGAAGCGCTGCGCACCGCCGTTAAGCGCCGCATGGTTGCCGACGTTCCGGTCGGCGTGCTGCTGTCGGGCGGCGTCGATTCCTCGATCATCACCGGGCTTCTAGCCGAGGAAGGCCAGAAAGACCTGATGACCTTTTCCATCGGCTTCGAGGAGGCCAATGGCGAGAAGGGTGATGAGTTCGGTTATTCCGACCTGATCGCCGAACGCTTCGGCACGGATCACCACAAGATCTTCGTGCCCTCCTCGGAACTGATGAGCGCGCTGCCGGACACGATCAACGCCATGTCGGAACCGATGGTCTCCTACGACAATATCGGCTTCTTCCTGCTCTCGCGCGAGGTCTCCAA
>NZ_CFHTCS010000087.1:0-14107 GCF_984369615.1 Martelella sp.
GCCGAGCAGGCCGGGCACGATGTTGAGCGTCGACTTGCCCGCCGGATTGTAGCGCCGGTGCTGGATGATGTTGAAGGCCGGCTCCCCGGGGGCGGCGATGGTGACGCCGTGCAGGCCGGAAAGCGCGGTGGAAACGACGCCCGAGAGCGCCCCCAGCGCGGAAGACGCGGCGACCGGATCGGTCGCGTCGGCCGCCACCAGAAGGGACGGGGAGAGGCCGCGTCTGAGGTCGCGTTCGAAATCCGGCGGAATCTCGACCACGAACAGCACCTCGCCCGATTCCAGCGCTCGGTCCATGTCCTCATCACTTGTGACGATGCCGGTGATATCGAAGAAGTCGGTGTTCTCCATCGAGGCCAGAATGGCGCGGGAGGCATCGGTGCTTTCCGACAGCATGACGGCGGTCGGCAGGTGGTGCGGCGTGGTGTTGATGGCGAAGCCGAACAGCAGAAGCTGCATGATCGGCAGCGTGATCATCATGCCCATGGTCAGCCGGTCGCGCGTCATCTGGATGAATTCCTTGACCGTCATCGCCCAGAAGCGGCGCAAGGCAGGAAAACGTTGTGGCCGTTCATCCGTCATCGAAATTGTCCTTCGATGCATTCATCATGTAGATAAACGCGTCCTCCAGCGTTGCCTCGCTCGGGCGGCAGTCGGTATCCGGCCGGTCGCGGTAGGGCTGAACCGCGCGCTCCAGCGCCGCCCTGTCATGGCCGCAGACATGCAATGACGAGCCGAAGGGGGCGACGAGATCGACGCCGTCCGCCTGTTCCAGTTCGGCCTGAAGGTCATGCACATGGGCGCCGGTGATGAGATAGCTTTCGAGCTTCGAGGCGGCCACCACCTCCTTCACCGTGCCGGTCACCATCAGCTTGCCATAGGCCATATAGGCGATCTCGTGGCAGCGTTCGGCCTCGTCCATATAATGGGTGGAGACCAGAACCGAGAGACCGTCTGCGGCAAGCGCGTGGATTTCGGCCCAGAATTCTCGCCGGGCCTTGGGATCGACGCCGGCGGTCGGCTCGTCGAGCAGCAGGAGGTCCGGATCGGGAAGCGTGCAGGCGCCGAGCGCGAGCCGCTGTTTCCAGCCGCCGGAGAGATTGCCGGCGAGCTGCTTCTCGCGACCGCCAAGGCCGAGCCGCTCGATGGCGTCGGAGACCTTTTTCCGCGGGTCCCTCAGGCCGTGAATCCTGGCGACGAAATCGAGGTTCTCGCGGATCGTCAGGTCCTCGTAGAGCGAGAAACGCTGGGTCATGTAGCCGACGTGACGCCTGAGGCGCTCCCCGTCGCGGGTGATGTCGTAGCCAAGGCAGGTGCCGGAGCCGCTGTCCGGCGTCAGAAGACCGCAGAGCATGCGGATGGTGGTGGTCTTGCCGGAGCCGTTCGGGCCCAGAAAGCCGTGGATCGTGCCCTTGCGGACGTTCATGGTCAGATGGTCGACCACGGTGCGGCCGCCGAAGCTCTTGGTCAGGCCCTCGACCGAAATGACATTGTCCTGGGTGGCCATCAGTTGCGCTCCCCTGTGACATTGACGGGAAGACCGACGGCAAGCGCTTCCGGATACTCCGGCCGGGCTTCCAGGCGATAGACCATCTTGGCGCGCTCCTCACGCGAGAAAATCTCGGGAGGGGTGTATTCGGCGTCTTTGGCGATGAAGAAGACCGTGGCGTCTTGCGGCCGGCATCCGTCGCAGGAAACGCGCACCCTGTCGCCGACCTTCAGCGCGGCGCGCTCGCGCTCGGGCACGAAGAACTCGATCTTGATGTTTTGCGGCGGCAGAAGCGAGACGACCGGCCGGCCCGCCGGCACCACTTCGCCGGTTCGGTAATAGACCTCCTCTATGCTGCCCGAGGCCGGGGCGGAAACCGTCTTGAGCGCCAGCGCGGCTTCCGCTGCGGCAAGGTCGGATCCGGCGGCGGAGACGCTCTGCTCGGCCTGTTCGATCTGCTGGTCGCGCTGGGGCAGTTCGCCGAGCGCGATCTGGGCATTGATCTTGTCGAGGGCGGCCTTCGCCTGCGCGTAGGCGCTGACGGCGCTGTCGAGATTGGCCTTGGTGCCGCTTTCCTGCCGGAACAGCGATCTTGCCCGCGTCAGCGACTTTTCTGCGTATTCCAGCGCCGCCTCGGCCTCCTTGCGAGAGGCATGCAGCGCTTCCAGCTGTTCCGGCCTGTCCTGCGGCGCCCGGGCGAGCGCCAGGGCGGCCCTTGCCTTTTCCAGGTTGGCGCGGGCGGTGTCGACGGCGGCCTGTTCCACGTCGGCTTCAAGGGCAAACAGCCTTTGTCCGGTCTTCGCTTCGTCCCCTTCCTCGACGGTGAGTACGGTGAGCCGCGCGGTGTCGGGGGCGCCGATATAGAGCGCGTCGGCCTCCACCCAGCCGAGAAAGCCGTGGTCCTCTTCGGGGCGGAAGAGGTAGTATCCGGCCGAGGCAGCCACGGCCAGCAGGATGACGGCGATGAGAACGCGTTTCATGGGGTATCCCCTTCGGCTGGCTTGAACAGGGTATCCAGGTAGAATCCGAATGCGGCATCGAGGTCGAGATCGCCGAAGCGGGCGAAGTTCGCATCCCAGATGACCGACAGCAGCGCCGGCGCGAAGATCACCTGCGGCGCCTTCAGCACCTTGGAAGAGCGCAAAGCGCCGCGCCTTTCGGCCCTCTCGAGAACGCCGAGGATAAGGGCGAGGCCGGAGCGAATGATGTTCTCGTGATAGAATTCGGCGATCTCGGGGAAATTGCGCATTTCCATCGCCATCAGGAGAACAAGGTCCCGTTTTTCGGTCCCGAGCACTTCAGTTTTCACCATTTCGAAGAAGATCGCGAGCGTTTCGCGCGGGTCAAGATCCGGTTCGTCGAGCGTCGCGTGTGCGGCCGCAAGAAGCGGACCGAGCGCGTCGCTGATCAGCGACTTGAACAGGTTCTCCTTGTCCGGGAAATAGAGATAGACCGTGCCCTTGCCGATTCCGGCGCGCCGGGCAATGTCCTCGATGCGCGCATTGGCGAAACCCTTTTCGGAAAACACGGCAAGGGCGGCGTCCAGGATGGCTTTGCGACGGGCTTCAGGCGCGAGCGTTCTTCGTTTCGGCGGGGTGTTCATTCCGGACAGCTGCCTCTTTGATTATGACTGACCAGTCAGTCATAACAGGATCAACCGGTGGAAGCAAGACGCGTCGGCCGGTCACCCGGCATTTGGCGCGGGGCGAGCGAAGGGCGGCACGGCAAGGCCGGGGCGGTGAGGTTCCGCGCCGCGTACGGCAGGTCATGGCGCGCCGGACGGGTTCGAACAAATCAACAACAGGTAATGACGCAAGGCCGCGATGTCGGGCTTGCATGCGACGGTGAAAAAAGATAGTACCGAGCGGTACGGATCGCCCGACGCCGGGGCAGGCATGACGTTCGCCCCGCCGGGAGCCGGTCCTTCGACAATGAAGCAGGAAACACCAATGGATCGCCGCACGTTCTTCAAAAAAGCAGGCGTTGCTTCGGCCGGCGCGCTCGCCCCGGCCGCGCTCGCCGCCCCCGCCATCGCCCAGGAAAACCCCAAGCTCACCTGGCGCCTGTCGTCTGCCTTCCCGCAGTCGCTCGACATTCTCTATTCCGGCGCGACCGGCATTGCGGAGCGCGTGCGCGAGGCGACCGACGGCAATTTCGATATTCAGGTCTTTGCCGGCGGCGAACTGGTTCCGCCGCTGCAGGTGCTCGACGCCGTGCGCGACGGCACGATCGAAATGTGCCACACGCCCTCCTACTACTATATCGGCCAGGACATGACCTACGGTCTCGGCACGGCGGTGCCCTTCGGCATGAATGCGCGCCTGAAGAATGCCTGGCTCTACCAGGGCGGCGGCAACGAACTGTTTGACGAGTTCTTCGCCGAAAAGGGCGTCTGGGGACATCCGGCCGGCAATACCGGGGCGCAGATGGGCGGCTGGTTCGCCAATGAGATCAATTCGCTCGAGGACCTCAAGGGCCTCAAGATGCGCATCGCCGGCCTTGCGGGCCAGGTCATGGCAAAGCTCGGCGTCACGCCGCAGCAGATTGCCGCCGGCGACGTCTATTCGGCGCTGGAACGCGGCACGATCGATGCCACCGAATTCGTCGGCCCCTATGACGATCTCAGCCTCGGTCTCGTCAAGGTCGCGAAATACTACTACTATCCGGCCTGGTGGGAAGGCGGCCCGGTCATCCATGCCTTCACCAATCTCGACAAGTTCAACGAACTGCCGGCAAGCTATCAGCAGATCCTGACGGATGCCTGCGACGCGGTGAACCTCGACATGCTCGCCCGTTATGATGCCGGCAACCCGCAGGCGCTGCGCCAGCTGGTCGCCGAAGGCGCCGTCTTGAAGCCGTTCAGCGAGGAAATTCTCGATGCCTGCTACAAGGTGTCTCAGGAGACCTTCGCCGAGATCTCGGCGGAGAACGCCTGGTTCAAGCGCATCTATGACAGCCAGCAGGAATTCAAGAAGGACGCCTATCTTTGGATGCAGCTCGCGGAGTTCTCCTTCGACAAGTTCATGATGGTCCAGCAACGCAAGGGCAATCTCTGAAGATTGCTCCGCCATCGGCTGGACAACAGGCCAACAAGCGAAGAGGCCCGGGGCGATACCGGGCCTTTTTTTGTCGCGCACCTGTGCCTATTCGGCGCTGCTCGGATGATTGACGGGGCCTCGATCGCGACGTAAGCCATTGGTCTGCATCGAAAACAAACGAAAAGGGGCAAACCGTGTCCGATCGGATTGTCATTGTCGGAGCAGGTCAGGGCGGATTTGCCGTCGCGGCCAAGCTGAGGGCGCTGAAGGATGAGCGGCCGATCACGCTGATCGGGGCGGAAGCCGTGCCGCCCTACCAGCGACCGCCGCTTTCGAAGAAATACCTTCTCGGCGAGATGGCGTTCGATCGGCTGCTGTTCCGGCCCCGGGCCTGGTACGGCGAAAACGACATTGACCTCCTTCTGGAGCGTTTCGTCGAACGCATCGACCGGGACGCCAGGCAGGTCGTGATGCAGGATGGCGCGACCCTTTCCTATGGCACGCTGGTGTTGGCCACGGGCGCCGCGCCGCGCCGCCTGCCGGAGGATATCGGCGGCGGCCTTCAGGGCGTGTTCGTCATGCGCGACAAGCATGACGCCGACCGGCTGGCCGAAGCCATGAAGCCGGGCGCCAGGCTCCTCGTCGTCGGCGGCGGCTATGTCGGGCTCGAGGCGGCGGCCGTGGCGCGGAAATTCGACGTCGATGTCACCGTGATCGAAATGGCCGACCGTATCCTGAAGCGCGTCGCAGCGCCCGAGACGGCCGATATCATGCGCGCCATTCATCGCGCGCACGGCGTCGATATCCGCGAAAATACCGGCCTGATCCATCTCGAGGGCGAGGCGGGCCATGTCCGGCGCGCGGTGCTTTCGCGCGGCGAGACGCTGGAAATCGACATGGCGGTCGTCGGCATCGGCGTGACGCCGAACGACCAGCTCGCCAAGGAAGCAGGCCTTGCCGGCGGAAACGGCATCGTCGTCGACCGGTTCGGGCGGACCTCCGATCCCGCCATCTTTGCCGTCGGCGATTGCGTCGAGCAGCCCTATCGCGGCGAGCGTATTCGCCTCGAATCGGTGCCCAACGCGGTTGACCAGGCGGAGGCGATCGCCGGCGTTATCGCGGGCTCGGACAAGGCCTATGAACCCGAGCCATGGTTCTGGTCGGATCAATATGATGTGAAACTGCAGATCGCGGGCTATAATGGCGGCTATGATCGCGTCGTGACGCGCGAGGGCGCCCGCGAGGGCAGCCAATCCGTCTGGTATTTCAGGGGCGACACGCTTCTCGCCGTCGACGCGATCAATGATGCGCGCGCCTATGTCTGCGCCAAGAAGATGCTTTCCGCGGGGGTCAATCCGGCCGCGGAGGCGATCGCGGATCCGGCGACCGATCTGAAGGCTCTGGCCAATCCTTGAGGAGCAATTGCCCGCAAGGTTGACAAAAGTCATTTTGCCGTGAATTTGAATTTCATGATAAAATGCCGGACTGAAGTTGCCGCAGACGTGAATGGAATGCCAAGCGCCGGTGGGCGGGACAGGGGATCGAAGAATTGTCTTTTCGGTTGAGGGGCGGTTCGAAATCGCGAACGACGCTGAGCGATGTCGCAAGGCTGGCGGGCGTCAGTCCGATCACGGTGTCACGGGCGCTGCGCGAACCGCACAAGGTGAGCGAGAAACTGCGCGAGACAATCCTGGATGTGGTCGAGGAGATCGGCTACGTGCCGAACTTCGCCGCCCGGGCGCTTGCCAGCCGGCACAGCGGCATCGTCGCGGTGCTGGCGCCGATCATGGAGATGAGCGGCTTCTTCCATGCCGCCCGCGGCGTCGAGGACCGCTTCCTGACCAGCGACGTCAGCACGCAATTCGCCAATATCGGCCTCAATGCGGCGGAGGAAGCCAAACTGCTCCGGCTCTTCGTGGCGCAGAACCCCGCCGGCATCATTCTCGAAAGCGTTGCCGAGTTTCCGGTCAACAAGCCCCTGATCGCCGAACTCGGCTGTCCGGTGGTGCAGATGATGGATACCAGCATCGAGCCGCTGGACATGGGCGTCGGCATTCGCAACCGGGCGGCGGCAACGGCGGCCGTCGAGCATCTCCTGGCGCAGGGCTATGAGCGGATTGCGCTCTTGGGCGGCGGCAAGGACATCCGCTCCCGCCGCCGCTTCGAGGGCTATCGCGACGCGTTGCTGAAGGCCGGCCGCTATGATCCGGCCTATGTCTTCGAGGCTGAAACCGGCAATCCGATGGAACAGGGCGTCAACCTCGTGCGCAACCTCAGGCGGCGCATGCCGGAGGTGGATGCTGTCTTCTGTCACAATGACAGGCTTGCCATGGGGGTCTATTTCGGCGCCCAGCAACTTGGCGTTCGCGTGCCGCAGGAGCTCGGCATTTGCGGCTATAACGGCGTGGATTTCGCCGAGATGGAGGAATCGCCGCTGACCTCGGTCTATGTGCCGCTCTACGAGATCGGCTTCAAGGCGGCCGATCTGATCATGCGGTACCTGACGGAGGGCGAGCGGCCGGAAGCGGCCGTTGAACTGCCCTTCGAGATCATTGAGGGCAACTCGACGCGACGATAGTGCATTTCGCCGGCAGATGGAAACATCTGACGTCCGCGACAATGCGTCAAAACGAGGAGATAGACCGGTTCCGTATTCCGGGGGAACCGGGTATTCCGGCCTCTCTTGGCCTCAGCGGGCGGCGCTCCCGACGTGCAGGCCGCATTCCCGCTTTGCGTCATTTTCCCACCACCAGCGACCGGCGCGCTCCGGCTCGCCCGGCTTGATCGCGCGTGTGCAGGGCGCGCAGCCGATCGAGGGATAGCCGCGCTCATGCAGCGGGTTGAGGGGAACGTCGTTCCGCTCGGCAAAGGCGCGGATGTCCGCGATGCTCCAGTCGGCCAGCGGATTGATCTTCGTCAGATGGCGGGCCTTGTCTTCCTCGCAAAAAGGGGTCGTCGCGCGGTTGCCGGACTGGCCGCGCCTCAGCCCCGTGATCCAGTAGGCTGCGCCTTCGAGCGCCTGCGAGAGCGGCTCGAGCTTGCGGATATGGCAGCAGGCGTGGCGCGCGTCGACGCTCTCGTAAAAGCCGTTGCGGCCATGTTCGGCGACATAGGCATGGACAGCCTCTTGCCGCGGATGAAAACGCTCGATCGCGATGCCGAAACGGGCCTCGGTGTCCTCGATCAGCTGCAGCGTCTCGTCAAAAAGGCGACCGGTATCGAGCGTGACGATCCTGATTGGCAGGCCGGCCATGGCGATCGCTCCGGTCAGCACCTGATCCTCGATCCCGAGACTGGTGGTAAAGACGGCGGGCCGGCCACTTTCGGCGACGAGCCGCAGTCGTCCCTCGAGGTCCAGGGCGGCAAGAGTGTTTTCGAGGTCGATCTTGGAGGAAAGCGTCATCGTCAAACTCGCATCATGTCCGTTTCGCGCAGTATCGCGTCCAGGCCGGCGCTGCGCGAGGAACCGGCTTGTCGAATTTCAGGCGGCGACGGCAAAAGCTTGTCGCGGATCACCTGATTGCTAGAACGCGCTGCCCTGACCGGTTCTGGATCACCGGGCGGTTCAGATTAACCGCCCGGTGATCCATCTCTTTGTGTAGGCGCATCGGGTTATCGAAAAACCGGTAACCCCTTTTTCGCCCGATACTCTAGAGGGCGCCCTTGTCATTATAACGACGGGTTTCCTCGCGCATCTCTTCGACGGTGCTGCGTTCTTCCGCAGTCGTTTCGCGGTTGCGGGCGCGCTGGAACTTGATGCTGTCGGCGATGAAGGCGCGCGAAAGGCCGTGATAGAGCGGCTCGCGCGAGATCATGCGCGAGGCGATGTAGCCGAGCATGGACGTCGCCATCAGGGTGATGATGCCGTCGTGATTGTCCGTCATTTCCAGGATGATGACGAAGGCCGTCATCGGCGACTGGACGACGCCGGCAAAGTAGCCGGCCATGCCGAGGATCGCACCGAGGCCGATGCTGACGCCCAGAACATCGGCAACCGTCGAGCCGAGCGTCGCGCCGACGGACAGCGAAGGCGCGAACAGACCGCCGGGAATGCCGGATGCCATGGAGAGGAAGGTCGCGGCCAGCTTGCCGGCGAAGAAGAAGGGGCTGATCGATCCACCCTCAATTACGGTTCTGGCCTGCTCGTAGCCGGTGCCGAAGGTTGCGCCGCCGAAGACGATGCCGATGACGGCGACCGACAGTCCGCAACCGCCGGCAACAAGCGCCATCCGCTTGATCGGCGCAGGCTGCGCCCAGCGCTTGACGCGCCGCGCCGCCTTCAGCGAATAGAGCGAGAACATGGCGCCCAGGAGTCCCCCGCCGATACCGCAGACGAAGACGGCGACCCATTCCTCCGGCCGGACGGCGATGGCCGAGGCCTGGCCGAAATAGGTGTAGTTGCCGGCAAGCCCGATCGCCGCAAGGCCGGAGAGGATGATGGCGGAAACGACGAGGCCGTTGGCGCGCGATTCGTAGGCGCGGCTCATTTCCTCGATGGCGAAGACGATGCCGGCAAGCGGCGTGTTGAAGGCGGCCGAGATGCCCGCCGCCGAACCGGCGACGATCAGCCCCTTGGTCTGGATCATCTTGCCCCAGCGCGCGGTCTGGATCATGATCGAGGCGCCGACCTGGGCGGTCGGGCCCTCGCGGCCGATCGAGGCGCCGCAAAAGAGACCGATCACGGTGATCAGGATCTTGCCGGCGGCAACCCGGAGGTTGAGCAGCCGGTGCTGGCTTTCGGTGTTGTGCAGATGCCTTGCGGCGATCGCCTGCGGAATGCCCGACCCTTGCGAATTGGGAAACCAGCGCGTGCTCAGATAGGAACAGAGCATGAAGCCGAGCGGCGTCAGGATCAGCGGCAGATAGGGCGAATAAGCGGTCGAATGCCGCATCGTCTCGAACAGTTCGTAGGCAAAATCGGCGGCGCGCGCGAAGAACACGCTGATCACCCCGATCATCAGGGCCCCGACCCAGAAAACCAGCCTTGGCTGCCATATGCGCCATGATCCCCACATCACCCGTGTGCGACGGACCATTTTGACGTTCTTGTAATAGGGGCGCATGACCTGGCTTTCGCGGCAATCTCTTTGGCGTTCTCGACAGAATTTCCCGGTCCGGGGCCCGGTATCAATGTACAGGAAGCGGGGCGGTTGACTTCGTTATCCTCTTGCCTCCGGTCGATTTCAAGGCCGTCGCAGGGAATTTCCGTTCACGCGCCGCGATTTGTCGCCAACAGCCCTTTTTACGGACGCAGGCTGTCATAAGAGACCATCACATGGTCGCGATAGGCCGGGCGTTCGGTCATCGCCGCGTAGTAGGCCTCGACGGCCGGTCGCGCGGGACGGTCGATCTCCATCGTATGGTAGCGGTAGAGAATGTGGCCGAACATGATGTCGGCCAGCGTGAAGCTGTCGCCCGCAAGGAAGGCGTGCTTCTCGAGCTCGGCCTCGGCGATGCCCAGAAGCCGGTCGAAGGCTAAAAGCGCGCGCGCGATCGCCTCGGGGTTGCGGTCCTTCGCCGGCGTGCGCACCACGGCCCAGAAGATCGGCACGGTGAAGGCGGCAGCGGCGGTGACCTTGCCCCATTCGGCCCATTTGTCGACATGGGCGCGCGCTGCCGGATCTTTTGGCCAGAAGCTGTCATGTGCATGGCGGGCGGCGAGGTAGCGGCAGATGGCGCCTGTCTCGAACAGGGCCTCGCCATCGTCGCCGTCCTTGACGACAGGGATCAGTCCGTTCGGGTTCATTGCCAGAAATTCCGGCGTGTCCGTGCCGCCGAATTTGAAGCCGACATCATACCGTTCGTGTTCCAGTTCAAGCTCGCCGACAGTCCACATCAACGCTTGTACATTGGATGATGTCGCGCGGCCCCATATTTTCAGCATGTCACGGTCCTTCCGGTATGATTCGGTAATGACCGCCATTATGCAGATGGCGCACCTGGCGATCAGCCCCCGGATTGCCGTCCTCGTCGGACTGATCAAGATCAACGCGCCGGGGGGCGGGGCTGCTACGTATCGGCCACGCGCCTCCCAAGCGTCCACCGACGGAGTTCTTGACCATGCAGCATTTCAATCTCGATGCCTTCCCGCCCCATGTCATGGCCGAAAAGGCCGAGGCGGCGGGGATCGCAAAGGTCAACAAGGATCCGCTCTCGCTTTTCGTCTCCGCGATGATGGCCGGCGCCTTCATCGGCATAGCCTTCATATTCTACACGGTCGTGACAACGGGAAATGGCGATATCGGCTGGGGCGCGAACAAGTTCATCGGCGGCCTCGCCTTCAGTCTCGGGCTGGTCCTCGTCGTGCTGACGGGCGCCGACCTGTTCACAAGCACCGTGATGACGATCATCGGCAAGGCGACCGGGCGGATCACCTGGGCCGCGCTCGCGCGCAATTGGGCGATGGTCTATCTCGGCAACTTCGTCGGCGCGGTCACGCTGGTGATGATCATGCAGGCCGCCCGGCACTATGAGGGCGATGGCGGGCTTCTTGGCCTCAATTACATGCATATCGCCCAGCACAAGCTGCACCACACCTTCCTGCAGGCGGTCGCGCTCGGCGTCATGTGCAACGTGCTCGTCTGTCTCGGCGTGTGGATGACCTATGCCGGCCGGTCGGCGACCGACAAGATCCTGGCCGTCATCCTGCCGGTCGCCATGTTCGTGGCCGCCGGGTTCGAGCACTGCGTCGCCAACATGTTCCAGATTCCCATGGCCATCCTCACGAAGACGCTTGCCGGACCTGAATTCTGGGCAGCCTCGGGCGCCAATCCGGCAGACTTTGCCGATCTGACCTGGAGCAATTTCGTGTTTGCCAATCTGGTCCCGGTCACCATCGGCAATATCATCGGCGGCGCGCTGTTCGTCGGGATCGCCTACTGGGTGATCTATCTGAGGCCGGCGGTGCGCAACCAGGCGCATTGAAATCGCGCCCAGAAACGCCCGGCCACGCGAAGAAGAGTTGCTAATATTCAGCTTCGTCACTATCGTCGCAACGATTTTACGCGGTGATGAAGGGGATATTCCACCATGACGACATTTGGAGAGCAGGGGCCGGATCTTGACAAGTTCAGGGGACGCTGGGGCTGGGTCATGGCCTTTGGCCTGCTGCTCGTTCTGCTGAGCCTTATTCTTCTCGGCAATCTTGTGGCGACGACCGTTGCCTCGGTGGTCTTCTTCGGCGCGATGCTGATTGTCGCCGGCGTCGTCCATCTCCTGCAGCTTTTCTATAATCGCTCCAAGGGGCATGTGGCCTTCTGGGTGATCTCGGGCCTGCTGTATGTGCTGGCCGGCATCGTGCTGATGCGCAATCCGGTTCTGGCCTCCAGCCTGTTCACCATCATCGTCGGCGTCTCGCTGGCCGTTGCCGGCGGCTTCAGGCTTTACCTGGGCATGACCATGCGCCCGCTCAAGGGCTGGGGCTTCATGATCTTCTCCGGCCTGGTCCTGATCCTGGCCGCGGTCCTGATCGCCTCGAACTTCCCGCAGAACAGCCTGTGGCTGCTCGGCCTGTTCGTCGCGGCCGATTTCCTGGTCTACGGCGTGTCGATGGTGGTCTTCGCGCTTGCACTGCGTCCGCGCAGCAACGGCTGAAATGAAGAAAGGCCCGGCCGGTGTTCCGAAACGGACGCGGCCGGGCCTTTTGGTTTGTTGAATTCAAGCACCCGAGGGAAGAGAGCAATGTCTTCAGACGGTTCGATGCGCTACATCACGATCAGCGGCTTTGGCGGCCCGGAGGTCATGTCGGTGGCAACGGGACCGCGCCCCAAACCGGGGCCGAACGACGTGCTCGTCAAGGTGTCGGCCGCCGGCGTCAACCGGCCGGATGTCGCCCAGCGGCAGGGCAGCTATCCGCCGCCGCCCGGCGCAAGTCCCGTCCTGGGGCTGGAAGTGGCCGGCACCGTCGTCGCCACGGGCGAAGAGGTCGAGGGGGTCGAGATCGGCGCGCGCGTCTGCGGGCTCGCCAATGGCGGGGGGTATGCGGAATATTGCCTGCTTCCGGCCGGCCAGGTCCTGCCGGTTCCCGAAGGCATGGATGACGTTTCCGCCGCCGCGATCCCGGAAACCTTCTTCACCGTATGGGCCAATCTCTTCCAGATGGCGGGTCTCAAGGCCGGGCAGGATATCCTCATCCACGGCGGTTCGAGCGGCATCGGCACGACGGCCATCCAGCTTGCGAAAGCGTTTGGCGCGCGCGTGTTCACGACAGCCGGCACGGCGGAGAAATGCGATGCCTGCGTGGCGCTCGGCGCGACGGTCGCGGTCAACTATCGCGAACGGGACTTCGTCGAGGCCGTGAAGGCGGCGACGGAGGGACGCGGGGTCGACATCATTCTCGACATGGTCGGCGCCGCCTATTTCCAGCGCAATCTTTCCGCGCTCGCCAGGGATGGCTGCCTGTCGATGATCGCCTTCCTCAGCGGCTCGAAGGCCGAAGACGTCAATCTGGCGCCGATCATGGTCAAGCGGCTGAAGGTCACCGGCTCGACCATGCGGCCGCGCACCGACGCAGAAAAGAAGGCCGTGCGCGACGATCTTGCGGAGAAGGTCTGGCCGATGCTTGCCGAGGGCCGCGTCAGGCCGCTGATCGACCGCGTCTTCGCCTTCGAGGAAGCGGCAGAAGCGCACCGGCGCATGGAGGCGGGCGATCATATCGGCAAGATCGTTCTGACATTCGACTGAGGTCTTGGGTAGCGGGGGAGGTTCGGGCTGATGGTGAATCCTGTTCTGGTCGAGGTGGCGCGCGGCGCGCTCGTCGAAAGCCGTCATCGCGGCATGATCGCGGTCACCGATGCCGCGGGCGGCGTGGTCTATGCCGCCGGCGATATCGATGCGGCGGTGTTTCCCCGCTCGGCCTGCAAGGCGATCCAGGCGCTGCCGCTCGTTGAAAGCGGGGCGGCGGACGCCTATGGCTTCGGCAATCGCGAGCTCGCGCTCTCCGCCTCTTCTCATTCGGGCGAAGATGCCCATGCGGCCCTTGCGGGCGAGATGCTCGCCAAAGCGGGACGCGGCGCGGAGGATCTGGAATGCGGGGCGCACTGGTCGTTCCAGCAGCCGGTCCTCATTCATCAGGCCCGCACGCGTGAAATGCCGGATGCGCTTTGCAACAATTGCTCCGGCAAGCATGCCGGCTTCGTCTGCGCCTGCTGCCATCAGGGCATCGATCCAAAAGGGTATACCGGTTACGACCATCCGCTTCAGGCGCAGATCCGCGAGGCGATGGCGGATGTGACCGGCGCGTTCGTCGGCGCCGATGTCTGCGGCGTCGACGGCTGCAATATTCCGACCTATGCCGTGCCGCTGAAATCGCTTGCCCGGGGCTTTGCCCGCATGGCGACGGGCGAGGGGCTTTCGCCGGCGCGCGCCCGCGCCGCGCGGCGCATCCTCGATGCGGCGATGGCCGAGCCCTATTATGTCGCCGGCACGGGCCGGGCCTGCACGGCGCTGATGGAAATGGCGCCCGGCCGCATCTTCGCCAAGACCGGCGCGGAAGGCGTTTTCTGCGCGGCGCTGCCGGAAAAGGGGCTCGGCATCGCGCTCAAATGCGAGGACGGGACGACGCGCGCCGCCGAGGCCATGG
>NZ_CFHTCS010000088.1:0-13854 GCF_984369615.1 Martelella sp.
ATGATGCTCCATCCTACTCAAGAGTTGGAGCCTCCGGCAAACCCGGGGCGGTTCAGCTTTCAACAACCTCTGGATCTTCAGCAGAGCCACATGCCGATCCTCGTGATAATCGATGATCCCGCCAAATCGCCCGTCGGCCCGAAACAGGAACACGCCGGCGGTGTGGTCCATGGTATAGTCATCCTCCCTCGGCACCTTCTCGAATGTTGCGCGGAATTCGTCCGCGGCGCGCTTGATCTCGGCAGGTGACCCCGTCAGACCGGTGATTCTTGGATCGAAGTTCGACAGGTAGTCGGCAAGAACCTGTGGAGTGTCGCGCTCCGGGTCGACACTGACCAGAAAGATATTCATCCGGTCGGCGTCAGGGCCGAGATCTTGCAGCCAGAGCGAAATATCGCTCAGCGTTGTCGGGCAAACATCGGGGCACCAGGTAAAGCCGAAAAAGACTATTGTCGGGCGGCCAATCCACTCTGATGGACTCACCGTCACGCCATGATGGTTCGTCAGGGTGAAGGACATCTTGCCGATACGCAATGGTATCAGCGCGGAGCCCGTTTGCAGGCTGTCCCGGCTCTGCCACCACCCCAGACCGAGCGTAAAGGCCAGCGCGCCGACGCCCGACGCCCCGGCAACGAGCAGCGTACGGCGTCTCAATCTTTTTTGTCCACGCAGCCTGCATCTTTCGCACCCATTCCCCGGATCGCCACGGGAACGGTCACGTCGCCTGCCTCGCGGAACGTCAGTGTAAGCGGGAACGTCTCGCCTTCCTTCAGCACCTGTGTAAGACCCATCAGCATGCCGTGATAGCCGCCTGGCTCCAATTGCACGGTGGAATCTGCTGGCACGGGAATCGCCGTAGCGTGCGGCATCGAAGCCACGCCATCCTTCACCACTGTTTCGTGCAGCATGGGCTTTCCGGACACCGGCGTCGCGATGCCGGCAAGCACATCGTCTTTCACGCCAGTGTTGCGGATGGTGACATAGAAGGCGCTGGGCCGGGCCATTCCGATCGAAGCCCGCGACCAGGCTTCCGAGATTTCGAGTGAGCTAAGTTGAACAGTTTCACACGCCAGTACCGGGGTGGCGGATAGGCTGAGAAGGAGAGCGGTCAGAAGATATTTCATCGTATTCACAATCTTTGCCTGAGGTCGTTAAGGATTTCACTTGCTGGCGTGCCATAGCTGAATTGGCGCAGCCAGTTTCCGTCAGGTCCGATCAGGTATAGTGCTGCGCTGTGTGCCATTGTGTAACCATCCGGCGCGCCGGAACTGTCCTCGCGCTCATAGAAAATCCGGAAACTGCGGGCTGCGGCGCGGGTCTGCGCCTCGTCGCCAGCCAGACCGAGGATTGAAGGGTGAAAGGCCGCAGTATATTCCGCGAGTTCCAGGCTGCGGTCTCGTGTCGGGTCGATAGAGATGAAGAGGGGCTGTACCTTTCCTGCGTCATCTCCCAGACCCTCCATCACTTGCGCCACTTCGGCAAGCGTCGTCGGGCAGACGTCCGGGCAATTGGTGAAGCCGAAAAAGACCAGAAGATGCTTCCCCGCAAAGTCCGAGGGCATGCGCACTCTTCCCTCAGCATCAAGCAGGGAAAAGGTCGGCCGGAAAGACACTTCGGCCACCGGTGTTTCCGCGCGCTCATCAAGAAGATGCAACGCGCCGTAAGCCGGAATAGCAAGGGCCACCGCCGCCCAGAGCATCTTCTGCAGAACCTTCAATCGCATCCTTGCCGTTCCTCGCGTTCCGGCTAGTCGTATAAAGCCTCTAGTGACATGAGCTTCAAGCGGAATATCTGAACATGCTCGGTCGGGAGGCGCTCCGCTGGTTAATCACTTCTGGGAGGGTCGCAGCGGGCCGGACGCAAATAATCATGAAAAGCGGCGACGCAATGCAACATTGAACGCCTCGATAGCAAGAACCATGGCGATGACCGCCAGCGTGACACTGGCAGCCTTTTCGTATTGAAATGAGCGAACATAGGTCTGAATGTAGAAGCCGATGCCACCGGCTCCGACGATGCCGAGGATAAGCGATTCTCGTAGGTTCAGCTCGAAACGAAAGATTGTATCACGGGCGATCACCGGAGCCATTTGCGGCCAGATTGCATAGCGTAGGCGTGCAAGCGGCCCGGCGCCCGCACTTTCCAGTGCGGCGATCGGTCCGCGGGCAACCCCATCAATTGCTTCAGCATAGAACTTCGCCAGCATGCCCGTTGCATGGATGGCAACCGCGATGATGCCCGGAAGCGGGCCGAGGCCCACTGCGCCAACCATCAACATGGCGACGAGAATCAGCGGAATGGCGCGAATCAGCGCGAGAGCTGTCCGCACCGGACGGTGAACGACGGGCGGGGCCATGGTTTCCGATGCAAAGACGCCGAGCGGCCCCGACAGGAGCACAGCACCGAGTGTTCCAAGGATGGCGATGCGCAGCGTCTCGGCGCTGCCGTTGATGATCTCGGTCATCACTGACGGATCCGGTGGAAACATCCGCGCAAGGAAATCACCGATGCGCGGCCCGGCGGAGAAGAGGCGGGAAAGTTCGACGTCGGTCGTCGCGAGCGACCAGAGCACGGCCCCGGCGACGAGCCCGCCCGTCGCGAAGCCGCCCCAACCCCGGCTTTCCATCACGGCACCGCCTTCAGGCGGGGCTGTACGGCAGCATTCGCATCATCATAGAGCCGGGCTGTCGCGCCCTCGGTGAGCTCTGCCGTCGGAGTGTCGAAAACGATCCGACCGTTGCGCATGCCCACGATTCTCCGCGCGAAGCGCCGCGCAAGGTCGGGCTGGTGAGAGGAGAAGACTGTGGTCGCGCCTCGTCGACGCGCGGCTTCGGTTAGAAGCGAAAGGATCTCGGCTGCGCGTGCGGGGTCGAGGTTGCTCACCGGTTCGTCGGCAAGGATCAGGCGCGGCTCCTGCGAGAGGCAGCGTGCGATTGCGACTCGCTGCCGTTGTCCGCCGCTCAGACTGTCCACCCGTCGCTCAGCCAGGTCGACAATGCCGCAATCGGCCAGCGCCGCGCGCGCAACCGCAAGATCGTCTTTCGACGGCCGCCCGAGCAGGGCACGCAGCGGCCTCATGCGGCCCAGCCTGCCGTTCAGCACGTTGCGCAGCACGCTGGCGCGTTCGACAAGAGCGAAGTCCTGAAAGATGAACCCCGTATCGGCCCGGCACGCGCGCGGCGGCGCACGGTCCGCATCGAGCGCGTCGCCCAGCACCGAGACGCGGCCGCGCCAAGCCCTCAGGCGACCATCGAGCAGCGTCAGGAGCGTCGTCTTGCCCGCCCCCGAAGGCCCGATCAGCGCGAGCGCTTCACCCGGCGGGATAGACAGCGTCACCTGATCCAGCGTCGGCAGGCCCGAGGTGACATGGGAGAAACATAGCTCCTCGATGCGGAGGGCCTCGGTCATTGCAGAAGCCCGTAGCGGCGGGCGAGTGCCCGAACACCGTCGAAAGCGACCGCATCGGCCGGGACATAGCCGTCCGGGCCGTAGAGATGCCGCAACATGGCGCGATGTTCGAGCTCGTTCAGCCGCAGCATAGCGTTCACGAAATTTTCCTGCACCTCGGCGTCCAGTCCCGGGCGGGCAATCACCAAGTGGCTAGGGATCGGCTCGCTCTCGGCGATCCAAGTGACTTGGGACTGTTGGCCTGGCGCGAGCAGGAGATCGGCATACTGGCTGGCGCCCGCGGCATCGACCAGTCCCTCTGCCATTGCCTGCATCGCCTGCTGATATCCGCCCGCGAAGAACACTCTGCCGAAGAACGCTTCCGACTCTGCGGGTCCCGCGATCAGTCCCGCGCGCTCGAATTCAACCAGCGGGTAGAGATAGCCTGACTCCGAAATTGGATCGGCAAAGGCGATATCGCGTCCGCGCAAATCGGCCAGCGTGGTGATGCCGCTGTCGCGTCGCACGAAGACCCGTCCGGTGTAGGTGGGGGCGTCGCGATAGATCTCGGATAAGAGCGGCACCGCACCGATTTGCGCCTCGGCCAGAACAAAGGGCAGCGCTCCCATGAAGGAGATGTCCGCATCGCCGTTGCGCAGCGCCTCGACGGCGGCGGCGTGATCGATGGTCACGAAACCTTCGACCGGCACGCCGATCTCTCGTGACAGCCAACCGGTGATGGCCTTGATGTCGCCCAGTAGCTTTTCAGGGTTCTCCTGCGGAATAAAGGCCAACCGCAACGGGGCAGACTGCGCGCGAACCGGTGCCGCGAGGGCCGCGAGACTTGCACAGCACAGCGCCAGCATATGACGGCGGGAGAGCATGGAGTTCATCAGAACGCCCTTTCTTCGATGGCTTGCGCCTCGGACTGAAATGCGGCCCAGCTTGCCTCTGCGGCGGCCCAATTGTCGGCGCGGACTTCTGCGCCAACTGCAGCCAGGTGTTCTGCGAGGGAGTAGATCTCCGGGCGTGCGACAAGGTTCGCCATGGTGCCAGCATCCGCTGCAAGATCGGCGGCGACGGTATCAGTCAGGAGCAGGATGTGCTGAGTGTCCCGGCGCGGCAGAAGGGTATCGAGGGTGGAGGCAAAGGTTGTCAGCTCCGCAAAAGCCAACCGGAATGGCGTATTCTCGGTGTCGAAGTCCTCATAAGGTTCATCCGCCGCGCCAACGGTCTCAAGGTAAGCGGTGAGATCGGCGCGCTCGGACTCGCTGAGGCCAAGGCTCTTGGTCGTGTCGAACCAGTTGACAACGGCGGCCAGCGTCGGCATCGAGCCGTCGTGGAAATAGGGCGCGGTATAGACGGTCCCGAGCAGGGTCGGCGTGTCCAGCGCCCCGCCGCGCGACCCTTCATAGGCCGGGATGACCGATCCTATGTCATGTGCCTGCCGGTCCAGGAAATTGCCATCTGGCACATGACAACTGGCGCATGATTTGCCGTTCAGCCCGTCAAAAGGCTGGTTGAAGATCGCCGCGCCGCGCTGTGCCGCCTCAGGCGCGGCCTCGGTCAGGCGGCCGTCGCCGGTTAGCATCGCGTTCGGCAGAAAGTCGAACTCGGTCATGTACGCGACGAGGGCGTCCAGCATGAAGGGCGTCGGCTCGGCCCCAGCGAATTCGTTGACGATCACGTTGCGGGTGAAATCGCGAATGCTGGCAAACCGGCCGTCACGGCCATAAGGACCCGTAAACCGCAGGCCGCGCAGGCTGGGAATGTCGATCGGGTCGGCGCGGCGGTCGTTGAACATCGGATTGAAGAAGGCACCGTCCACATCCACTGCTCCGGGTTGATGGCTGGCGCCGGGAATGAAGAAACGCTGGTTGATATCCGAACGGTTGTGGCAGGTCGAGCAGGCGATGCCAATTTCACGCGCCGGGCCGCTGAATATTTCGGGGCTGTCGAACAGCATGTCGCCATAGGCGATGAGCGGCAGGTCGGTCTCATCTATGCCTTGCTCCTCGAAACCCAGTACAAGCAGGGGCAACGGATCCTGATCGAAGATGTCAGAGCCCGGAGGCAGCGTCGCGGGAAGCGTTACCGCACGGCCGCTGAGGGCGATGGTTTCCGGCACGGCGGTGAGGGTTGTGCGCGGTGCAAAATCGGCGACGCGGTAGTTCGCGGCGAGATAGTCGGAAACAACCACCCGCGCTGTCGCCATTGCGTTGAGATCGGGTTCGGTCGCTCCAGCACCCAGCACCCCGGTGGAGCCGGTGGCACTGGACAGCTCCAGCCAGGCCCGTCCGAGCGCGCGGGCCGCTTCAGGGTCGGCGGCGGCGAGATGATCCTCGATTGCGCGATAAAGCTCTCGGGCCGTGCGTACCGCCTGCTGGGCTGCAGCGGGGCTCTCGGCCGCCAACGCCGCGTCAAGCTCTTCGTCGATGCGGGCGGAGATAATACGCGTCGCGGCCTCGAAAACCGCTGCCCGATCTTCGCGCGCGATGGCAGCTGTCAGCGGCTCGGTCGGTAGGGAGCTTTGGCCCGCGAGCCAATCGAGCGCACCTTGCGTGTATTCCGATCCGCGATAGGGCTCCTCCCAGGCGCGCCCCAATTCATCCCAAGGCACGGGAGTAAGATTGCCCAGAAACAGGGTCAGCCGGTAGGCGGCAGCCTCGGGTAGCCAAGGGGTATCTCTGGCCGGGGTCGCCATGGCCGGCCCGGCGAGCAGACCGATCCCCAGCCCAAAGCCGAAGACGAGAGCTAGTAATTTGATACGCACACGCGCCTCCATCCCGATTCTTAGCTAAGGCTAACTTATACATCCTTGACCAACATATTGTCAATCGGGCAGCGATCCGGCATTGTCCTCTGATGATTGACCAAACTTCACAGTCTAGCGACGATCTCGCGCCGGACAGCCGCGCCCCCGAAGCACAAGCCAACGGGTTCGCGACCGTACGCGAGGCGCGGCGTAACGAGTTGGCCGAAGATTATGTCGAACTGATCGCCGACCTGATCCACCAGTATGGCGAGGCACGTCCGGTCGATATCGCCGAGCGGTTTGGCGTTCGCGCGCCGACCGTGACCAAAACGCTGAACCGCTTGGCGCGCGAAGGACTGATCACCCGCGAGAAGTACCGTTCAGTGTTCCTGACGGAAGCAGGTCGGACGCTGGCACAGGAATGCCGCCGTCGCCACGAAATCGTACTGCGGTTCCTGATCCGTCTCGGACTTGACCCCGAAACGGCGGAGCGTGATGCCGAGGGGATTGAACATCATGTCAGCGAGCAGACACTCGCCCTGTTCGAATCCTATGCCAATCGGCCCTAGCGGAACCTCACGTACTCTCGACCGCGCTGCGGACTTCAGCGATGAGGCCGTCCAAACTGGGTTCCGATAGTTCGCGCCCGTTTAGAAAAAAGGTGGGAGTCTGACGGATACCCACCGCTTCGACATCTGCCTTATCCTGGTTCAGAATTGCTGTAATTCCGGGAAACAACCTGTCGCTCTTGGCCCGTTCCAGATCAAGACCGGCAGCCGCCGCGATCTGCCAGGCCAAGTCCATACGCGGTGCACCGTGCACAGCCCATGCTGGTTGCTGCTTCAGGATGGCATTGAGCACAGGTTCAAACTTGTCCTGCATTCGTGCGGTCTCCAGGATACGCACCGCCTCGTCCGATCCTTCATGAAACACAGTGTAGCGCATGACGACGCGCACCTGCTCCGGGAACTCCTCGCGTATTGCCTGAACTGCCGGATGAAAGGCCCTGCAGGCCTCGCAGGAGGGATCAAAAAATTCAACAAGGGTGACCGGAGCCTCATCGGGGCCGAAGCTTGGCGAATAATCTCGAATCAACTGCGCCTCATCAACTGCCGGGGTTACTGCCTCGGCCTCGGTCAATTGTTGGCGCCGGGTCAGGAAGAAGGCGCCGCTACCGAAAGCGGCTAGCCCGAGAGCCGAAGCTCCAATCAAGAGAGTGCGTCTGTTCATGCGCGTCTTCCTTTCGATAGAACAAGGCAACTGAGGATCGCTCCAAAGGCGATCAGGGATAGATAGGGAATGGGCAGGCCAAGGATGGTCTGTGCCTGATCGGTGCAGGACGGCCCGGTTTTTGCACAAGGCGTGACAGCCTCTTGGATCCAGCCGGAGTAAAGGCCGGAATGCCAACCCGCCAACATCAGGCCGGCCGCTGCCAACGGCAGGCCGTAGGGTCGGGCCATGCCGTCGGCGCGCCAGATCGAAAGGCCGACGATGGGCACCAGGGGAAACATGGCAATGCGTTGGTACCAGCAAAGAGTACAGGGCATCTGTCCGAGCACTTCCCCAATGAAGAGAGCGCCAAGTGTTGCGGCCAGAGCGATAACGAACGCCGCCAGCAAGGGCATATCCTCGCCGGACAATGATTGAGGGTCAGGATTGGTCAACGACGGTGTCCTTAGATCGGTGTGAAGCGAATGTGGCGAACACGATAAACAGAGCGCCAAACGTAATCGCAATATCGGCTGTGTTAAAAGTTGGCCAGCGCCAGCCCTGAAAAGAGAGATCTATGAAATCAGTGACCGCGCCCTGTCGCAACCGATCAACCACATTGCCAAGCGCGCCACCCACTATCAGAGAAAATCCGATCTGTTCGACCGGGTGACGCGCCCGAAATGCCATGATGGCGAGGACCACGGTCAAGGTGCCGGTCAGCGCGGCCATGACCAGCGGTTTACCAGCCATGAGGTCAGAGAACAGACCAAAGCTCACCCCTACATTAAAGCCGAGCGTCAGATCCAATCCGGGCAAAACTGCCACTGAATTACCCTGCAAGAGCAGCGACAAGGCCGCCGCCTTGGTCAGTTGATCAGTGGTTGTTGTGGCTCCGATCAATGCCCACACCCACCGAGCGTTCATGGCCTTATACCGCGACGCATGCTAACCCAACGCGGCACAGTTGCGGCATACTGCTCATAATCCCGCCCCAACGCTTGGCTAAGTATAGCCTCCTCGGAACGAACCTGTATCGAGGCTGACCAGAAAAAGATCAGCGGGGCAAGAATCGTCGGGATTGCTGGAACCGCTAGACTGATACCGGCCAGAAGCATGAATTGACCGACAAAGGTGGGATTGCGGCTGAACCGATAGAGTCCGTCCGAGACGAGGTTGCCGGTCGCTCCCTCGGTTACACCAACGCGCCACGAGCTCCCCATCGACATTTGCGCCGCGAAGGCAAGCATCGCGCCGACCCCTGCTACGAACACGCCGATCAGACCAAGCGCTGCTGTAGAGCCTCGGCTCCAGAACGGATCCATCTCGCGCAAGACAGGCATCACCAACCAAAGTAGCGGCGCAACAGAAGCCAGAACAAAGGCCGCACGGAACCCCATTGCGGCCCATCGGTCACGTCCCCTGGCACGGCCAAACAGCCATACCGGCTTTCCCGCTGCCCGTGCTGCGATCGCGCTGCCCCAGAAGAAGAGGGAAAGGTAGCCAAAAAGAAGGACCAGCACGGACCAACCAAAGCTGGAAATCATGATATCAGGCCTCCTGCTCTGGATTGAACCGCAGCAGCCGCAACGCGTTCAGCGTGACGAGCACCGTCGCTCCGGTATCGGCCATAATCGCGATCCAGAGACCGGTCAGCCCCAAAACGGATGTCACGAGGAAGACCGCTTTCAGACCGAGCGCAATGGTAACGTTCTGGCGAATGTTGGCCATTGCCGCACGGGTAAGCCGGATGGTCGCCGGAATGTCGGTCACCCGGTCACGCAGGATGGCCGCATCGGCCGTTTCGAGCGCGACATCGGTCCCCGATCCCATGGCTACGCCAACGCTTGCCTGCTTGAGGGCTGGGGCGTCATTAATGCCGTCACCGATCATCATCACGCCGCCATGTTCGCTCATGTCGCGAATGGCTTTAAGCTTGTCTTCGGGCATCATGTCGGCCTGATATTCCATGCCCAGGTTTTGCGCTATTGCCGCTGCCGTACGCGGATTGTCTCCGGTCAGGATGATGGGTGTAATACCGATGGCTCTCAGCTGGCGAACCGCTTCGGGCGCATCGGAGCGCGGTTCGTCACGCACAGCGATAATGCCGAGCGGGGTCTTCTCGCGGAAGACCACCACAGCGGTCTTGCCCTCTTCCTCAAACGTTGTGGTCTGGGCGAGGTCAGACTCGTCAATGCCGGCGTTCTCCCTGGCATATCCGGGCGAAGCCACCCAAGCGGAAGCGCCTCCCACAGTGGCGGTCACACCCTTGCCCATCAGCGCCTTTGCATCGCGTGCCGGTGGGATCACTATGCCTTCTTCCTCGGCCTTGCGCAAAATGGCGACAGCCAAGGGATGGCTAGAGCCGCCTTCTACGCCCGCCGCGACAGAGAGAAGCTCGGCCTCGGTTGTTTTTCCCAAAGTCACGACGTCTGTCACCACCGGTCGCCCATGGGTCAACGTCCCGGTCTTGTCGAAGGCCACGCGGCTCACCTTGGCAGTCGCTTCAATCACGGCGCCGCCTTTCAAGAGAAGGCCCCGCCGCGCACCGGTGGAAAGTGCCGAAGCGATGGAGGCGGGAACCGAGATCACGAGGGCACAGGGGCAACCTATCAACAAGAGCGCCAGCCCGCGGTAAACCCAGGTATCCCAAGGCTGGCCAAAAGCCAGTGGCGGCACGAGCACGACCAGCGCCGCGACAGTGACGATTGCAGGCATGTACCAGCGGCTGAAGCGGTCGATAAACCGCTCGGTCGGCGCGCGAGCCTCCTCGGCCTCTTCCACGAGGCGAATGATGCGTGAGATGGTGTTGTCTTCGGCGGCTTTGGTTACGGTAATCCGCAGGGCGGCTTCGGTATTGATCGATCCTGCAAATACAGGATCGCCCGGACCTTTGTTCACCGGCACACTTTCACCAGTTACCGGACTGTCGTCCACCCCGGAGGTGCCTTCTGTGATCTCGCCGTCTGCCGGAATACGATCGCCGGGACGGACGAGCACGATCTGTCCTATAGCAAGACTTGCTGCCGGCACTTCGCGTGTGACGCCGTCCATTTCCAGAAGCGCCGTTTTCGGGACGAGATTGGCAAGCGCCCGTATCCCGTCGCGCGCCTTGCCTGCCGCCACGCCTTCCAGGACTTCGCCCACTGCAAAGAGGAAAACAACCAGTGCCGCCTCTTCCGCCGCATTGATGAACAGTGCGCCGATAGCGGCAACCGTCATGAGGCTTTCGATGGTGAAAGGCTGCCCCACGCGCAAAGCGACAAACGCGCGGCGGGCAATGGGGGTAACTCCGATCAGACACGCGGCGACAAAGGCCCAGTTTCCCACCTCTGGCACAATCAGTTCCACTCCCCAGGCTATCATGAGAAGCAAGGCGGTAAAAATCACCAGTCTGCCCTTGGCCGTCTGGTACCACCGCTTGCCTCGATCTGCGGGATCGTCATGTACGTGTCCGGGACTGCCATGACCGGAATGATCTTTTGCCTTGCCGCCGGCCTGGGAGTGGCCGGTACAGCTTGCACTCTGATCGACAGCTTCGTCCTGCACCGCCGTCGCGACGCGCGGTTCGATACCGTAACCGAGCGCACGAACAGTTCTTTCAACCTTGTCGCGGCCGGTTTCACCTTCGTCCAGCGTCAGGCGCAGGCGTTCGGACATAATGCCGACCTCGACGCCGGTGACTCCTGGCAGCCTTGCCACGGCGTCCTTGACCTTCGTCGCACAAGACCCGCAGTCCATGCCAGATACAGTCCAGTCGCAACTGATTCCCTTTTTTGCTTCCGTTTCCGACACATTTTTTCCTTCGCTCAACAGGGGTTTCTCGGGCTTGATATCGTCAGCCACCCCTTTTAATGTCTCTAGCTACTGTAGCTTCAAGAGAAAAATTATGCTGACCATTGGAAAACTTGGGCAGGCGGCGGGGGTCAAGGTGCCAACGATCCGCTACTATGAGCAAATCGGCTTGTTGCCGGCGGCTGAGCGCAGCGCTGGCAACCAGAGGCTCTACAGCCGTAAGGCGCTTGACCGTCTAACCTTCGTCCGACATGCGCGTGAACTTGGTTTTACGCTTGACGCAATCCGCGATCTGCTCAGCCTCTCTGACCATCCTGATCAGCCGTGCGCAGCAGCCGATGCGATAGCCAAAGCTCAATTGGCGGAAATAGAGAAACGCCTCGCACGTCTCGCCTCGCTGAAAGTTGAACTCAATCGCATGGTTGTGCAGTGCGCAGGTGGCAAGATTGCAGATTGCCGAGTTATTGAGGTGTTGAGCGATCATTCGCTTTGTGCGACCGATCACCGTCACTTGCAGGACGAAAAGGATCATTAATCCGTTTGGATTGTTTATCATCCATGCGGCGGCACCGCTGGTTGAAATGGGTGGCTTATTGCCTGCTGGGCTTCGATGGCGCTGGGGGGAGAGGGTCCTGTGGCCGCTGGCAGCCGCAGGACAACGGCTGGACACTCCGTTCTGAAAGGCGCTGAAAACAATGTTCTTGGGGCTGGCATGTATGCACTGCGGAAGCGAGAGAGTTCAGAAATATCCGTCGCTTGACGGTCGGCGAACAAGGTGAGGTTGAAAAGCATGAGAAAAAACAGATTGCTAGCCGTTGACGCAGCACGAGGGACGGCAATTGCCGGCGTGGTTCTTTTCCATTTCGTCTGGGATCTGGAATTCACGGGATTTGTATCGGGCGTGGCTTTCCATCCGCTGTGGCTCGCATTCGGGCGTTTGCTGGCCGGGAGCTTCATGTTCCTTGCAGGAGTGAGTCTGGTTCTGGCGCATGGCACAGAGTTGAGAGCTCGGACGTTTTTCCGCCGGTTGGCCATCATTGTTGTCGCGGCCTTGGCGATAAGCGTTGTGACATGGTTCACATTCCCCAACGCATTTGTTTACTTTGGAATCCTGCATTCGATCGCGGTCGCAAGTCTCCTCGGGGTGATGTTTCTCAGGCTCCCGGCTTTGGCCAGCCTGTTTGCCGGCCTGGCGATAATGGTGCTTCCCTGGTACCTATCGCTGTCTGCTTTCGATCCCCGCTGGCTAGCCTGGATCGGCCTTTCAGCCAACCCACCTCTCAGCAATGATTTCGTTCCGGTGTTTCCCTGGGCAGGCATTACACTTCTTGGCATGAGCTTCGCCAAGGTCGTGGACATCAATAAGAGCCAGATGGCCAGTGCTGGTGCGGAAAACGCTTTCTTCGCACGGCTCGGCTGGCTGGGCCGCCACAGCCTGCCAATCTATCTGCTTCACCAACCCGTGATGCTGGCGATCATCGTTCCTCTGTCGCGCCTATTTTAGCGGGCCTTCGATCCGGCGCCGAAGGGATCGGCAAGCGCTGCTGTCGGCCGACTAACGGGTACAGAAGTCGATGAAGTGATTTCCGACAAATATTGCGGGCCCTTCTTGGCCAGTATTTTTCGGAAGATCGGATTCATTCCCCCATCCGAATAAGCAAGGCCGACATTCTGGCCATCGCTGAGCAGGTCTTTCATTTTCTCAAGATCCCCCACCGACCTCTCGACCACTTGCTGGATCTCCGGTTCAAAGGCCGGACATTGTCCAAGCGGATCGGCGGGCATATTGCCGTTGACGGGTTCGCCAAACCTGTAGCGTCCCTCGCAGAATTGAAAGCGGGGAGGCTGGCGCAACACTTCAAAGCGATCATAACCTGTCTTTAGGTCCATCCAGAAGTCAAAATTGGGATTTTCGCGGTGCGCGGCAAGGTTTTCTGGCGTCATCCGAAACGGATAAGACTGGACCTGGACAGCCTGTTGCCCGCCACGCAAGGCATCCCGGACAAGGGCGTAGACTTCCGCGACATGCTCGTCGGAAATAGCAAAACAACCCGAGGAAGAACATGCTCCATGAACCATTAGGGCCGATCCGGTATAGCCCTTTGCGCGCTCCAGCCGATTCGGGTAGCCGAGATCGAAGGAAAGGTAGTATTGGGACCTCGGGTTCAGCCCGCCGGAACCGACTGTGTAGAAACCTTCAGGCGCCTGGCGGTCGCCCTCGACTTTTTTCGGACCCAAAACGCCCGACCACCGGCACATCGGATAAGTTTTCATCAGTGCATACTTGCCTGATGAATCTCGCTTCCAAACCTCCAGTTCGCTCTCCTGTTTGAAGATGCGAACCAGCACCGGATCAGCGGGCTCCATGCCCATCTCCCGCATTTGCGCCATTGTCTTTTGGGGGATCGGAATGTTGCCTCGGTCATCAAGCTCCAACGTCTTCGTCACACATCCGGACGCGATCACGCCCGCCAAAAGGACGCTGATCAAACTGGGTCGAAACCCTTTTTTGATGTGTTGCATGGAACCGATCATCTGCAGCTTCATATCCGTTTCTTGCCTTTGGCGTCAGATCACTATCAGCCGGGCTCCGTTGGTGACTCGGCCATAGAGATCGACAACATCCTGATTGATCATGCGCACACACCCGCTCGACACCGATTTACCTATTGTCCAGTATTCCGGCGATCCATGGATGCGATAGAGCG